>JAERTF010000036.1 GCA_016845105.1 Bacteroidota bacterium
CTCTTATACAGGAGAGAATAATATGAATTACACCTTTGTAGCAAGCAATCCACCAAATGAAAACAGCAGCAGAGTGGATTATCTGCCTGCCATTCACAAACAAACTGATTGTGGCCTTTACGCAATAAGTGGCACTTTAACGCAGAAGGAAAATGACCTGGAAGCAATCGAAAAAGTATCAATGCATTCCAGTGAATATAATAATAGATACATTCGTCCAATTGAGGGACATTGGAAGATTGATTCAGGAGGATATGAAATTATTACTGGTGCAGTTCCACCAGATCGTATACCTCTTGCAAATCAGAGGTACCATTTTTTCCAACAAGAGAATGTAAATGAATATGATGAAAACTTTTCATTAGATATCCCTTTCATTGGTGATTCTGAATATGCCTATTTTAATACAGTAGAAAATATTTACAATGCCAATAAAGAATCACTTTCTAATAAAGGGTGTTGAAATCGATTCTTCAAAAAAATAAATATTTTTTATAAATTCAGTAACTTATGTTGCAAAAACCTCTGTTTTGGTGTATGATTTTCATTCGCAAAAACAAAAAATTATAACACAAAAACAGAGGCATTATGCACAGAAAAAATATCAGATTGATAATAACAAAGCAATTGCAAATTTATCACCCTCACTGGAAAAAAATGAATAGGAAATCCAAAAAGAAATTGCTCCAACAAATTGTGGATGAGGCTGTTAATAATTATGATTACTCTCAGGCCCTGGACATCCCCATTGAAGAGCTCATTGGAGTTGAAGATCAAATGCCGTCTGAAGGAATCCGCAGTCTCCCGGAGATGGCCGACTATATTAAAAATTTTCATAGCGATAATCTCTTTTATTTTGATAAGCGAAGAAAACCATATAATGAAATCGTTGATAAGGAATTGCAATTCATTGACCAACTTTTAGATGAGCAAATTATTAATAGCTTCATTGCACCGGATGGCTATTCCGCACCACATAGAGAGATTCAGCCTTATCAACTGTTCCGAATGGAACTTTTGAAAATCATCAAATACCCTGAGATTAGTTACAGGAAATTTTGCAGTGATGAGTATTTTGGCAGAGAAAGAAAACAAAATAGGCGATTTGTAAGGTTGCCTTTAAATACAAAAGATCAAGTCCACCATACAGAGTTGTGTCATTTTCGGACAGGCTTACTATTCAGACAACTGATGAATGTTTTTGTGTACTTCCTTCATCATTTTTATCAATCCGGTTGCCTTGAAAATATGGTCATTCATGGCGTTGATTCGACCGAACTTCCTTCTGAAATAAATTATCCCATTTGTACAGTCGAGGTCAAAGGCAAAAAAATACGCATATATTCAGATCCTGATTGTGATTGTGGAAAACGCCGAAACAAAAGGGATAAATCGTACTATGTTATTGGGTATCGACTTCATACGTTAACCGCTATTAATCCTTCAACAGGGCATAGTTTCCCTTTGTTATCTATTGTTGGGGCTGCGAATCATCATGACGGTCTGTTCTTAAAACCATTGATCAAGCTTGCGCAAGCAATAGGTATTGATATGAAGCTGATAACCGCTGATCAGGCTTACCATGATAAGGATGGCTCGATACTTGAGACAACCGGTGTCTATGTTGTGGCTCCGCCATCTGAAAAAGCAAAACTACCTGAGAATGTTTTAGAATTTCCATTGAGAGTTACCTGCAATGATTTTTGTGAGATTCCAATGAGGTGTCTGGGTGCTTCACGGGATGGTCATGAATTCGGATGTGGTTCAAAGCCAGGTGATTGTATTTTTGAATCAACTTGTACGAAATCAAGGGTTATTGATTTTGATAAAGGGCACTTTCAGCCCATGCCCTCTTTTCATAATGCAACTCAACAAGCCATGGATATCAGAAAAAACTGTGAAAGACCTTTTAACTTAATGAAGAAGCGAGAAGGTCTTGAAATGACAAGAGTAAGAAGCCAACATAGTGTTGTTGTTCGTTCAGCATTTACGACCATAGTAACATTGTTGATTGAAATGGTGGGAACACGTCATAAGCCAAAGAAACAAGAGGATCTACAAAAGGAGTTATTCGCTGCCACGGGATAAAAATTTAATTTGAAAACATAGATATTGGTACAATTTTTCTGAGATAACTGTTCAGATTGTTCTGGTATTGCCTGAATTACAAAAAGGGCCGCTCTAAAATGAGATTATAAAATGGCTAAAAACAAAATCAGGTGAATAGCAAACGATTTGAGCAAGAAAAAAAGAAAAAAATTGCTTGAAAGATTATAGGGACATTATAACTCTTTCAAATTTTGGACGGTTTCAACACCCTTTTCTACAAGAAATGAATACTGCCGTAGTAATGCTTCAAAAACTTTCTGAGAAAAAGGTGTCACGACTTATTGCCTTTCAAACTATAGGATTAATCATTGGAATGGTTCTTTTGGTCGTCAGTATTATACAAATTCAAAGTATTGTTAAAAATCTCCTCCAATCCTCGGATGCTGCTAAAAGTATGAGCAAAGGAGATCTGACAAAAAGATTTGATACTGCAGATAAACCAAGAGAGAAACTGGATGAATTAGACTTTTTAGGGTACAATTTGAACACATTTGCCCAATCTCTGCAGGAAAATATGAAAAATATTTTTCAGGAAGCACAAAATCTAAATGACTCTTCAATGGAGATGAAAAAGGTCGCCGCAGAGCTTTCCAAGGAAGCAAGCAGCTCTGCTGAAAAAACAATTAATGTTGCCAGTCACGCAGATAGTATGAGTGAAGACATGAATGCTGTTGCTGCAGCTATGGAAGAGCTGAGTGCCAACACCCAACAGATCGCTGAATCCACTTCCAAGATGAGTGATACCAGCCAAGATATTGCGCAGAATGCAGATAAAGCCAGCCATATTTCAGATAAGGCTGTTCAGCGAGTTGATTCTGCATCTTCAAGAGTAGATGATCTGGGGAATGCTGCGCGGAAAATAGGTCATGTTTCTGAAACCATCACTGATATCTCAGAACAGACCAATCTTCTGGCTCTAAATGCAACTATTGAAGCCGCAAGAGCTGGAGAAGCCGGAAAAGGATTCGCAGTTGTAGCCAATGAAATAAAAAGTCTTGCCAACCAAACGTCAGAGGCCACAGAACAAATCAAAGAAAATATCAGTTGGATCCAGGGATCAACATCATCCACTGTTGATGACATTAAAGAAATCGCCCAAGTAATCAGTGAAGTTAATAATATTGTTAAAAACATATCTATTTCCGTTGCAGATCAGACAAATACCATCTCTGAAATCAGCACTAATGTATCTCAGGGAGCAGATGCACTTCAAGAAGTTAGTTCTAATGTTGCCAATACATCTGTTGGATCTGTTGAAATTGCAAAGGACGTGAACGATGTGAGTCAGTCCATTTCTCTTGTATCCTCCAATTCAAGCAGTATCGCAAGTAATTCTGAACAACTTTCCCAACTCGCAGCCCAGCTTCATGAGATGGTGAATCATTTTACAATAGAATAGTTTTTTTATTTACCACAGTGGATTATTTGAGAGGACTTCAATAAAAAGGAGCGACAATGGCTAAGCTTTTGGAAGACCGAGAGCTTAACCATGATAATTTATTTACTCGTGTTGACTTATGATC
>JAERTF010000037.1 GCA_016845105.1 Bacteroidota bacterium
GTATCTTTGACTTACTGAGCACAACGGTTTCTGTTAGGTTTGCTCCGAAGTCGTAGTTGTGAATTGCTTTCAAATCGTATCTTTGACTTACTGAGCACAACAGAACCAAATTTCAAAGGTTGTCCAGAACGTTGTGAATTGCTTTCAAATCGTATCTTTGACTTACTGAGCACAACACTAAATCGTGATGTTGTACATACTTTCGAGTTGTGAATTGCTTTCAAATCGTATCTTTGACTTACTGAGCACAACATACCATACAGTATCAGGCTTTGTATCAGTCATATAACGCATGTTTTAGAATAAAAAAAGTAAGTTGCCAAATCCCGGTAAAGCAAAGTTTATCGGGATTTTTTTTGTTAAAAGAGTTCAAGTTGCTGGCTAACCTGTGGCTTTGATGCTTCTTTTGTTGATCTGAAAAGTTCCATCATGCCGAATTGCTTATCTGTTATTTGCAAAATACCAACTTCTCCTTTCGGCGGTAAAAACGACTTTACTCTTTTCGTATGTACAAAAGCATTTTCCCTGCTGGCACAATGACGTGCATAGATTGAAAACTGAAACATATTAAAACCATCCTTAATCAGACGTTTACGAAATAATCCGGCCTCACGCCGATCCTTTTTCGTTTCAGTTGGTAAATCGAAAAATACAATTAACCACATAATTCTGTATTGATTTAACCTGCTTAGATTACTCATATCAGTTCGGGATACAAAATTTTCCTCTGAACACCTTCAAAGCAGGCACTTAAACTTGCAGAGGTTCTCCGGGCAGCAATTAATAACGGGCTTGCCTTATTATCAATCGTTACATCAAGAGCAGGTATTTCAAGCAGTTTTCTTTTTAATTCTGTTGTAAGCTCATCAGTAACTATACCAGTTTCTATTATCTCCAGAACAACCTGATCAACATATGGCCTGTAAGGCTCCATAATATCATCAGCAAGACAATAGGCATTATACTTATTTCTATGATGAATGCCCATTGTTGGCAAACATCCGCTTGCAACCAGACTTCTTGCTATAACAGCTCTTAATATTGCATATCCATAATTTAGAAGATGATTAGGGTCAGGTTCGTATCTGCCTCTTTTAAAGTTGTCAATGTAATCTGAAAATATCATCTTCCAGTAATATGCTGCTGCCCTGCCTTCATAATTATTTGAATCGCCTGATTTCACATTGTTTGCCCAATACCCCATATTTTCAACATTGTATCCCAGGTTCTTGAGTACAACCGACTGATTACTGATTTTACATCTGACCGTTTGTTGCCATAAATTCTTTTTCAATGGTTCGCTTGCATTGAGCTGAAAGCTAAATTTCTCACGTTGTACATAATTTCCGTCAAGGTTAAGCAATAAACCCTGGGGCATATGTTTCTCATTACATGTTATAAGTGCTGTATTGTTGTGCAATAATCTGGATATGAGGCTTTGGGAAATTGTTAACCTGTTTGCATCAAGAATAACTACCCCGATATCTTCAACCGGAACCGAGATATCATTCTTATCCGAATCAGGGTATTTGATAATCAATTGCTCATCCCTGGTATGAAGATAACAATCGTTTCCAAAATACAGAGTCTTTTTTATCATAGAGTTAATTTGGTTATAAAATGTAAATGATACTAACCAGAATTGTTTTCCTGCAATGAAGGTTTAGTATTCTCCTACTTTTACAATTCTACCCAGGTGATTAATTCTAACCTTTACTATCCCTAGTAAACCATTTGCGCTTCTTATATGTATGAAAGTAGTATTCCGTAATTCTTTCTTTGTATCTACAGTTGTTTCTAAGTGATGTCTAAACATATAATTTGCCGTAGCAAGCTTCTGAACTCTAAATAAATTAGGGCTTATCAAATGATAATTGCTTTCGTTCATTAAATCAATCCCGCTAGGATCAAATCCGGTATCTTCATTAGGAAAGACAAACATTTCGTTTTGTTTCATAGTAAACATGAACTGCCACTCTTTTTCATGTTGCTTGTTTATAATTGGAATTCCTTCTTTTACACGTGCAACAGCTTTATAAAATGAAACAACATCCTCCTGAAGGTTTCCCTTTTCATCTTTGTAAATAGCTACATGGTGGTTGTTTCCTGTACTTACAAAATCAGTTGGAATGGCTTTTCCCTTTTCGTCAAAAAACTCATTTCCAAAATGATCCTTTTTTGTATGTAATGCTTCTGCATTGCTCACCCCTGATATTGTGACTCGATTCACTTTAATCTCCTTTTCTTTATTTACCCAAATTGGATTTTCTTCAAGGTTTGCAAAAGCTCTTTTTGAATCATTGTTGTATTCTTTCAATCTTGCCAACAGGATTCTTTTCAACCCCTCATCTACTACCTTTTCAATATTCTTTGCCGTTTTAAAGTTATCAGGATTTACATCTTTTCTTATTGTAAATCTTGTTTCCAGCCAAACGAGTTTAACTTTTTCAGGAACTTGAATATTTCTTTCTTTATCGATATATATTGGATTCTTCGAAGGTGAATTTTTACTACCAAAAGCTTTCTTCAGATCATTATCAAAACCTGCTAACCTTTCTAACAAAGCTGCTCTGTATTTAGGATCTGCAACAAGTTCTATTTTACTTGAATTGAACTTTGTTCCCACTTTTTCTTCCTTTGTAACATAATGCCTTGAGGAACCATAAATGGTTTCTTTATGTAGTTGTCCGCGTGGGGTTAATTCAATTTTAGTATTAAATCCACCTTCTTTTTCAGTCTTGTTTTTATTACGTGTAACTACTTTGTTTTTTGCTTTGAATGATATTAAAGTATTCTCCAGATGATGTTTTGAATCGCTTCTGAACTGAGCAATAGGTATTGGGGGTTTAATTAACCGTTTTTTCTTTTCATTTAAATATGTTTCTTTCTTTTCAATTCCATAAACACTATGATATTTCTCATGCTTTTCGTTTCTTCGGGCACTTAGATTATTTAGATATTGTATATGGTTATGCTTTGTAAACGCAATAGCAATAGCATCCATAGCATGATGACGGTGGTCGTTACGTTTTGTCCAATCTTTTATTTTAGGTATTTGTTTACCATCCTTATTTTTTTCATAGTAGGTTAGGCCAAGATTCTTGTATTTCTCCCAATTAAGTTCTTGCATTACGTTCACCAATTGCCAATCATCTCTAAGTCTGTCAGTAATACTTCCAGTTGTAGGCGTTACTGTTTTTACAACTTTTTCGAGTATATGCCTTGCTTTTTTTGCAATGTATTGACTATTACGCAAATCTCTTTCAATAAAGCCATCAGGAATTTCACTTTCTTTCATTGTAAGCTTATTGTATTTGGCTTTGGAAATTTCTTTTGATTTATATAAGCTTTCAATTCTTGATATATAATCTTTAAAACCTTTACTATCTTCACCATACATTTCTACAACAGCATCTATTCCTGTCCGGTTACTTTTAACTCTGTTGAATTCTCTGACTGAAATCGTTTTGTTAGAAAAAGAATCGTCAAAAAGCAAAGCTTTAGGAATGATATGCTCAATATCAAACTCTTTTGAATACAACTTCTCAAGTGGAATATATGTGTTGGAGTAAATTGTTTTGTAACCATTATTAGCTAGTTCCTCATAAAGTTTATACTTGATTATATCATTGCGTGTAATGCGGACACCGGAATTAAACGGGTAAACCTTTTTTAATATTTCTTTAATCTCATCATGTTTTGAACTGGAAGCGTTGATTGATTTTGACATATCAGCTCTTTCACTTGCTGTTTTCTTCAACTCTCTGGCAAGCTCTACTCTGATCTCATCAGGTTTCCCATATTTATCAATTATTGCATTCACAACATTCACCATTTGATTAAGAATCTTCTCAACCACAGGATTTCTTAAACTATTCTTTGGAATAAGCTCCAATTTCTGATCCAGGATTTTGTTTTCTATCTCATCCTTTGTAAGGGAACTTTTTGAATGTCTATAACCTGCAACATCGGATGCTTCATAATAATTCATTCCGGCTTTAAGATGCGGTAATAATTTCTTTATTGCTTTAGCACTAAGGCTACCATGATCTTTTTCAAAAGACAAGTTTATCAATGGCTTTGCAAGTTCTGTTCCTATGCCGAAGTTTTCTGAAAGCTTGTTATAAAGTGCTTCATTTCCGCTTTTCGACTTATCACCTTCATAAGAATACAAAAGATGCCATAATTGATAGGACTTCTGTTGCTCAAAAGCTTTGGTATCAAGTTCCGGGTTGAAACCAAGTATTTCTGAATTAATTCCCAGAGTTTTGAATATTTCGGCAACAGTTTCCTTCGTTTCTTCTCCACTTAATTTAGAAAGATCTATTTCATGCCCTGACAGTTCTAGAATATTTTGATAAGCTTTGTAAAGTGCTGAATTTGTACTATTCCCATCAATTCCATCTTTGAAATTCAACTCCCATTTCTTAGAGTTGCCAACTAATATTCTTACAACTTGTTGACTTGTCAGATTACCTTTAATATCTAATTCATTAAAGAGAATTTCTTTTTGTTCTTCAGATAGAAAGTTCCAACAGATTCGTTCCCTTGTTTCAGTATTTCTTAACACAATATCATTTAGTCTCTGCCAAATCTTATATTGTTGAAAAAGTGGTGATGATTTTGGTATAACCCTGGGGCCAATTATCTTCTTTTTTACTTTACCATCAATATCTATCTTTACTTCTTTTCCCTCCAATTCACAAATGCTTATCAAGCCTTTTTGAGATTTTAATGTTCGTTGATAAAATATAATTATATCTCTGATTATTGATTTAAGTTCAGTTGTTAATTCAAGGTGATACTTTGACTGTGTTTCCCAAATCTTTTCATATTCGTCGAGATAGTCTTGCCTGTAAAAGACTTGATTTCTAAGTCTGGAATGAGGACTTTTTTTGATCTGAGCGTATAAGTATTGACCTACTGTAAGATTTTTAAAATACAATGCTTTACTTCTGTCACTTATTGCTCCTAAGTATCCACTTGAGTTGCTGATTTGTCCATTTATTTCCTGAAGTACAATTGCTAGATATTCAAGATCAAGCTGCTCGGAGAGACCTTTTACTCTTAGTTCATACTTTCTAAGTTTGATCTCATCCCTTTTACCGTTCAATTTTATTCCTTTAATCTCAAAAGGTTTTTCGCAAATTTTCCAGCTTTGCCCTAAATTTTTTCCTACAAGCTCTTCTTTTAGTTGGTCATTTAAGACTTTGGGGTAATATTTCTTTTGTTTTAACCATATTTTGTCAAACTCACTTTGTAGATCTGATCTGTAAAAATCAGGTATTCCTTTTTTGCCTTCTAGTAATCGTTCAAAAACGAGTTGACCGGGAGTAAGATTGTTATTATACAAATGCTTTGCAATTTCCATTCCGTCAACAGCTTGCCCATCATCACTATCATCTTTTGCTTTACGATTACTCGTATATCCTCTTTTTTTATTAATTGCCAGAAGTACACGAGAAAATTCTTCTAATGATATTTCATTTCTGGCTGCCTCATCTCTCAGTTGCCATAAAGAATGAGTGCTATTTTTTCCGTTTTCAGTGAGTATTGTATTATTATCTATTAGTTTATGTTGTTTAAGAACTTCTATTAGTGAGCTTCTGCGTAACTGATATCTATCTAAGTTTCTTCTTGCACCTCGCTTCAAAGTTCTATCTGCATTAATCGACAAAGATTTCCCTTTTTGGAAATCATCACTTTCATCAGAAGTTAAGGGTACAATTCGAACACCTGTTTTAATGATAGATGAGTTTTCGTGTTCATTCTCCGCTTCATTAACCACTGCCCAACCAATTGATGTTGTCCCCAAATCCAATCCTAAAATTCTTTTCATAATTATCTGGTATTAATTATTTTTCTTATATTTGTTTCATACAATTTGAAGCAATTCACAATAAGGATTATTCCGTTGTGAAAACATTTAGCTGCCTCGACTATCTTCGGGGCATTTTTTTGCTCAAATGTTTCATTCATACATAGTATAATTTC
>JAERTF010000038.1 GCA_016845105.1 Bacteroidota bacterium
TAAATTTTAGCAAATAAATAAATTCCTTAGTGTTCCTTAGTGATATCCTTAGTGTGTCTTTGTGGTAAAAAAGATTAAACACAAAGGTGCACAAAGGTTTTCACAAAGGTAACACAAAGTAAATATTTTACTATATGTATACTTGAGATTTCCGTTAACTTTGTATTAAACGAAGATATTTATCAAATCCCCCAACATTTAAGCTTGATCCGTAATAAACCTCACTAACATTAATTCAAAATGGAAACCTATGATAATATTCGTAACGTATTGAGATCCTTCACTTTCGTTCAGGATAACAAGAAGACTGAATGCATCTACTCTTAAATATGAATGACCTCATCATAGGCAGCTGCAACTGCTTCCATAACAGCTTCGGACATTGTTGGGTGTGGATGAACAGACTTTATAATTTCGTGTCCCGTAGTTTCAAGTTTACGAGCTACAACAACCTCTGCTATCATTTCGGTAACATTTTCACCAATCATCTGGCAGCCTAACCATTCACCATATTTGGCATCAAATACAACTTTTATAAAACCATCCTTTTTACCGGCCGCACTTGCTTTACCAGATGCTGTAAATGGAAATTTACCAACCTTAACATCAAAGCCAGCTTCTTTGGCCTGGGCATCAGTCATACCAACCGAAGCAACCTCAGGGCTTGTATAAGTACATGCCGGAATATTACCGTAATCAATTGGTTCAACATCCATACCTGAAATCTTTTCAACACATGTAATACCTTCATGTGAAGCAACATGTGCCAATGCAGGTCCGTGTACTATATCACCTATGGCATAATATCCGGGAACATTTGTTTCATAGAAATCATTAACCAAAACTTTGCCTTTTTCAACATTTATACCAACTTCCTCAAGACCTATACCCTCAACATTTGTTGCAATACCCACTGCAGAAAGTACAATATCTGCCTCAACTTCCACATTTCCTTTTTTAGTTTTGATATTAACCTTACATGTATTGCCACTAGTATCAACAGTTTCAAGAGATGAATTGACCATTACCTTCATTTTGGCTTTTTTAAACGCTCTACCCAACGCCTTCGACACTTCCGGATCTTCCAAAGGAATAATTGTTGGTAAAAATTCAACCAGTGTAACCTCTACGCCAAGTGTGTTAAAGAAATATGCAAATTCAGACCCAATCGCACCAGATCCAACAACAACCATGCTCTTAGGCATTTTTTCAAGTACCAAAGCTTCACGATACCCTATAATTTTTTTTCCGTCCTGTGGTAAATTTGGAAGTTCACGTGATCGTGCTCCAGTTGCTAATATTATTGAGTTAGCTTCATAAATATCTTTCTTACCACTATTATCAACTTCTACCTTTTTACCTGGCAGCACTTTACCATATCCAGCAATTACATCAACCTTATTCTTCTTCAATAAAAATTGTACACCCTTACTCATTCCATCAGCAACACCACGACTTCGTTTTACCATTTCAGCGAGATCTGGGTTTATATCACCATCAATCTTAACTCCATAATCAGCAGCATGTTTCGCATAATTTAGCACCTGTGCACTCTTAAGTAACGATTTTGTAGGAATACATCCCCAATTAAGGCAAATTCCACCAAGCTCAGCTTTTTCAACAATCGCGACTTTTTTACCAAGCTGTGATGCTCTAATTGCAGCTACATAACCCCCTGGGCCACTTCCTATAATGATAATATCGTATTTCATATGTCTAATTTTTAATTGTGCTTATTCAATAATAATTTGCAATGTGTTTAATAGCTGCAAAAATAATCATTCGTAAATAAAGATTATCATTTTTTGAATATAAAATTATAATGATTCTAAATAAGAATTATTGGAGGAAATTTGGATGTAATATTGATAGATATTTTAAAAGCTAGAACTATAGGATAGTTTTAGTATGAAAACATTGTGGGCCTTAGGCAATAAAAGTCTGTCAATAACATCAATTTTTACTAGTTCTACCATTTTATAATTTCGTCTATCAATTAAAAATATCCTCCTTGGATAACGAACGATTAAAAAAATATGTAAACCCAAGAAATAGGCTAACCTGGTTAAATCGAGCCGTTGAATTATATTTTGGCACTCCAAACAGATTATTTTCTGAAGTGGGGTCAGACAGATTTACAACCTGAGGTAATGAATTATCCCTTCCAAACGAATAACTCGTTCCTAAACTCAATTCAAATTTTTCTTTTGTCCATACCAAACCTCCAGCTATATGATATATATCCCAATAGGTAATTCCATATATGAAATCATCATTTAGATCGAAAGCACTTCGGTCAAAATAATTAAAATCTGTCCTTAAACTACCAAGTAATTGAACCTCCTCGCTAACTCTTGTTTTGAATGCAATTGCAGCATTTATTAATGAACGATTTGCCAAATATATACTATTGAATTCCGGATCTAACTTATTAATATTGTATGATATCAAACTTTCTGAGTTATCAGGATCTAACATTGGATAACTACCAACTTTAGCAAACCAAGATACTTTAGCATACAATGTTGTGTTTAGTGATACATTAGCTGAAACTCCAAAGTCAATGGATAAAGGAGATTTGAATGTTGACTTAACAGATTGTTGCCAAATACTAAATTTAGATACAACTGAATCAACCGATGGAACATAATGTTCAAATTCTCTTCTTAAATTGGACCTTCCAATGAACCTTAAGTTTATTCGTGGTAAAGTAACATTGATACCAAATTTTATTTTTTCCCTTTGGTAGGATGCACCAACCATAAATATCATTCCAATATTTCGATAATCAACATAATCACTAAATGCTGTATTGGCAGCTAAACTGATATCATTGGAATCACTAATAAAGCGATATACATCAGCCGTCTTAGAATATCTATATTCCATCGCCCGAACGGTAATAAACGTTGAAAATCCAAAACTAAGATATTGATTAAATTTTCGTCCATAACCAAAACCTACCCAATTTTCTCTTATTCTTGAATAATATTGAATGGTACCGATATACAATTCCTTTCCTGGTAATTTTTTTAATACATCTGCTTCCATCTCATTTCGGTAACTCATATTTGTAAATGAGTTATCATGATTAATACCAGCTAGAGTAAGAGTGATTGGAAGTTTAGGAACTTTCTGATTAAATGAAATTATTTGAGGAAATACATTTACTTCATTTGACACTAAATCCATGTTGTCACCAGCGCCATTTTCTATGTTCAACCAAGAAACATAATAGCTATCCGAAGAAAGTGACAGTGATGTATTATTGTTAAACCCCAGAGCACCTGGATTATAGTAAATAGCACTATTATCATTGCCTCCAGCAGTTACGGCTCCACCAAGCATTGAAGACTGTGCACCTACTTGATTAGCCCAATAATTAAACTCCTGGGAAAAAATAAGGTTTACTGAAAAGAATATTGCTGAAATAAAGAATAACCTGATTATAGTTTTCAGCATGTTCTGACGCTTTAAAGAAAAACTAATGCATGTCATTGATATAATATTATTTCTACGAACATATAATCTAACTGTCGGTATAAAGTTAAACCTATTTTGCGAAATGCAATATACATGTATATTACGCGAAATATTTACCAATCACGTAAAAGAAAACTTGTAAATCTAAGTCAAACCTTATTCCCAATTGTCATTCTTTTCAATTACCTGAGAAATCCCAAAGGGAGCAACTAACTGTTCAAAAGGGTGTTTTGGCTCAATGATGTTTCCTTTATATTAATGTACTCAACTTTTATTATTATAATACTATTTGGTGAGTCTCAATAAACATATCAGAACACGATACAACCAATTCTAGTTGAACCCATTAAAAACTAAACCTATAGGACAGTTTTAGCAGAAACACATTATGAGCCTTTAGTAATGAAAGTCTGTTAATATTATCACTTAAACTAAATCTACCATCGATATGATCGCCCGTTCTTCCCTGGGACCATACCAAATATGCTGTTGATCCAGGAATATACTCCCATCTAATAACCAGATTTGATCTAAACTCATAAAAACTGAAATCGGGGTTTTCAAATTCAAATGATTCGTTACCGTCTTCAACCAAATACATATTATTATCAGAGTTATAGGTAATTTGGTTTGAATTATAAGTATAATATTGATCTTTAAAATTGTGTGCCATTGGATTGATCACTTTTTTGTAATCGAAATAGTTGCCCGAAAATAAAAAAGGCTGTCCCCAGAATTGAATACTTAGTTCAGGTGTTATACCTACGTCAATCCTTATATCCAAACTAACAAATTCCTTATCAATTGATGAAACCAAGTAGGTATTATCGGTACCATTTTCAATGGTTTCCACATATATCATATAATTATTAGTGAAATTATATGAGGGTTCAACAGATAGCTCCAAAAAATCAGTTGGTCTATATTCAATTTCAAATCCCACATCCCTGGATCTTTGATAATGATTATCTCCCCAATTGCCACTTGCCATTATTGAGAAGAGTAATTTCTTGCGTTCATCAGTTCCTATGTGAAACCAGCTATTCCAGCTCCCAGGTCCTCTTAGTGATGGACCACCACGTAATTCATGACGGTTGATATCCTCACCTTCTCTGTTAATTCCAGTTCCCGCTCTCCAATAATTCATAAACTGGGCCATAACATTAATATTTCCTCCGCTATAAAGATGCATTCCAGAAAAATCCCATCCCGACCAGCCAGCGGCATTTATATTTACGCTACGAAAAATACTAACAGGTTCCCATATACGATAGCCTACCCATGCTACTTGATTAATGAAATCAGAGATTCGTAAATATCCCATATCATTTAGTTCTAAACCAGGTGATCTCCATGTTGTCCATCCTCCATATGACCAATGACCACCACCTGTTTTACCACCTTCAACTGTTCCACCAGTACCCAACAATCTTGTTAAGGTAGTATCAACCTTTAGGTGTGATGCATCGGTTCGTTGAAAATAATGTTGTGGTGATTCTTGAATTTCAGTTATTGCATCTGCACTGCCATTAACTATGCTAACACTAGCTTTTGCGGCCACATAATATGACTTATCATCCCAAAACCTTGCAAAATCTATACCTGAAGTGTAAGCAGAGGACGGTAAAAAGTTCAAACTTGAGTCGTTTATAAATCTATTTGTGGCAGTTATCATTCCACCAATTTGAGTATTACCCTTATCAAAATCCTTTTGTAACCTTGTGTTAAAATAATTTGTTGTGGGTTCAACAACCTCACTTCTCCGATCGCCAAAATAGTCAATTGTTGCTTTTTCTTCCTTGGTAATACTCTCAAGTACACCTATCGACCAACCATTTTTGGTTTTACCAGATAATTTAACGGCTCCAAGTATTGTTGTGAACTCAGGTATATCAATGTATTCATCATCCAACAAATCGGGTTCGTAATGAGGTGCTATGCCAATTCGTCGTGAATAAAAGAGATTGTCTCTACTAAAAGGTCCATCACCTCCGGTTAACGGATAATCAAAAATATTGCTTCCTTCAACAAAAAATGGTCGCTTTTCCTCAAAGAAAGTTTCAAAGGCACTCAAATTTACCTCTGACGGATCAGCTTCGACCTGACCAAAATCAGGATTTGCAGTAATATTAAGAGTGAGATCATTGGTAATTGCAATTTTACTATCTAGACCCGCATTATAACCAAATTTGGACCCTGTGGCAAAGGGATTTCCTTCTTCTTTCTCAAACGACTCATATTTAATCATTCCATAGGGAATAATTTCAACCTCCTTTTTGGGATTAATATTATTTATCCCAACCAAATCTCCCCACATGCTAACCCATCCAGAAGCATCAGCGGGAACCATCTGCCATAGTGAAAGTTCCTCTTTCCTAAATAATTTACGAAGCACTTCAAAACCCCAAACATGATCTTCAACCTTAGCAAACCTAAGCTGGTTATATGGAATTTTCATTTCTGCAACCCATCCTTCATCATCAATGCTAACTTTAACATACCAAACCGGATCCCAAGTGATATCAAAATCCGAATCATTTGTTAATACTGCATCTCCTTTTACCCCGGCAGCATTAACAGCAAAGGAAAAAGCTGTTAAGTCGTCGTTATAACTATCGATACCAATACCCACCCAATCACCGGCATAGCTATCACGACGAGTTAATCGTCTTTCGATTTTAGAAGGATCAGTATCGTAAGCCCTAATGGCTACATATAGATTATTATTATCATACAATACCTTGACTGCTGTTTTTTGAGATGGAGCCTCGTATTCATATGGCTCTTGCTGAGTGAAATCGCCCGACCATGGAACAATATCCCAAACTTCTTCATTTATAATACCATCTATGGTTGGGGGTGTATCAATAATTCTTGAGGTAGTATAAACTCTTTTTTGAGAGTATATATCGCATATACTTATTGAAAGAAATAGACTAATTAGAACTAAATACCTAAATCTAATCAATTCATTAAATTGTAAGAATAAGAGGTTCATAAATCTCAAACATATAAATCCACATTTCCTTATCACTTATCATGCCAAAACAAACTAGTAACTGAATCACAAACTATTATAATAAAAGCAGTTAGGCACGATATATATAAGTGTCCAATAGCATTAGCTTGTTGTTCATAAACGAACACATTGAATGCATAATATACTTAAATTTAAGATGAAATTAATCTATTTTTGTTTGCAAAGAACCAAGTATGTCGCAAGAACTAAAAGAACTAGTAGAAGCCACAATTTCGTTTGTGAAAAAAGAATTAGCAAATGCAGAAGGTGGTCATGATTGGTGGCACACCTTAAGAGTTTACAACATTGCTATTTGTATCGCTAAGGAAGAGAATGCAAATTTAACCATAGTAAGCCTGGCAGCCTTATTACATGATATTGCCGATTCAAAATTTAATGACGGTGATGAAGAAAAAGGTCCTAATATTGCCCATGATTTTCTTGTACAACAAGCAGTAGATTTTGAAATCATTGATAAAGTTGTTAGCATAATTAGAAATATGTCGTTTAAAAACTCATTTGACTTTAATATCCAGGAATCAATGGAAATGAACATTGTTAGTGATGCCGACAAACTTGATGCAATGGGTGCAATAGGTATTGCTCGTACATTTAACTATGGAGGACATATTGGCACCGAGATATATAACCCTGATATTAAGCCAATAATACATAAAAGTAAAAATGAATATAAAAGTAGCAAAGGTCCTACTGTCAATCATTTTTACGAAAAACTACTTTTACTTAAAAACATGATGAAAACAAAAACTGGCATGACCATGGCAAAAAATCGTCATGATTATATGGAAACATTTCTAGAACAATTCTACAACGAATGGAATGGGCTAAGATAATATGCCACGTTTAAAATACTAATATTCAAATTGTTTTATTAACTTTGTGACATACAACTAATAAACCCCATAAACAAATAAAAACTATTATTATGTTAAAGATGTTAGAAGGAGCCTCCGACAAGGTAATTGCAATTGAAATAATTGATGGTTACATGTCAGAAGATGAAAAAACAATTGAGAAACTATTTGACGAAAAAATCGCAGCAGGACACAAAAAAGTAAATGTTCTGATTAAAATCGACAAGATGCAATTTTCACACAGTAGCTGGAAAGCTATGTGGAACGACGGTCTTTATGCCATGAAACACATTAAAAACTGTGGACGAATTGCCATGGTTGGTCATAGTAAGGTAGAAGAATTTCTTATCAAGGTTGACAATGTATTTTTCAAGAAGTTAACAAGTGGTGACAGTGGTGAAAAGTATTTTGATGTTGACAATTTTGAAAATGCAATGGGCTGGGTTAACGAATAGATAATAGTTCAAAATCAAAAAGTCCGAAGTCACTACTATAATAGTTACTTCGGACTTAATAATTTAACCTGTTAAACTCGGCTATCTTTTGTAAACTTCTCCGGAGCCATTACTCCTTACATCAACCTTTTCCGGATTCCCCCTATAAGTTAGGTCGCCAGAACCATTAAGTGTAACTTGCAAAGTTTCCACAACGTTAAGAGTAATATCGGCTGAGCCTGAATTACTTATCTTAGCACCAACAGCAGTTAAATTATAACCATCCAAATCACCCGAACCATGTAGGTTAACCGTAAGGAGGTTAGTTTTGCCTTCCAATGAGATATCACCTGAACCTGAATTTTTTATGTAGCAATCCTCTAATTTTAATCCTTCGGCATCAACATCACCCGATCCAGATACTGAAACTTTTAATTTTCCGGCAACCCCAGAAATATCAGTATCTCCGGATCCATTCACTTTAACTTCAAGGTTAGTAGCATCAAAATGGCCATCTAAATCACCAGAGCCACTTAACCCAATATAAAGGTCATTAGCTTTAAAGGTTCCTTTAAACTTCGTATCACCCGAACCTGAATTCTTGATCTTTTCAAGAGATGGGGTAGAAATATGAACCTCAAGAACTTTAGAATATCTAAATCCTCTGCCCTTTACTCCAATAACCAAAACACCATCCTCAACCTCTGTTTCAATTAAATTCAGTAAATTATCATCTGCTTTTACTGTTACTGAAGGGCTTCCTTGCGTAATAAATAGGTCTGCTGAACAGGTGTTTTTAATGCCAATAAATGCATCAACATTACGATCCTGTGATTTTATATTGCCACTCCCTTTGGTCTGGGCAAAACTTCCAATTGATATTAGGAAAGCAATAACTAATATTATAACTTTTGTATTCATAATAGTACCTTTAAATTGTTTTAATTTGATTTTATTTAATATTAACAGCACCGTATTCACTTCGCACGTCTACTGTTGATTTTGGATTTTCTTCATTTCCAATTACACCTTTAATAACAGTGGAGCTATGGCTTGTATTACGATAAGATATTTTTGCTTTTCCTCCAGGATATTCTATACTGCAGTATTTTCCATCTGCATTTATATTATATGATGCATCTTCATCGATACTCATTGAGAGTGCACCAAATTCATTTACCAATGATATTAAATAGAAACTCTTGTGAACTTTTGAAATTGTGAGACTACCATATTCCGTTTCTCCTTCTATGGATTCAGAAATACTTTGAATATCTATATTTGCAAAACTTGATTCAACCTCAAAACTACCTATATGCCCAAGGGTTGCATTACCACCTTCCAACTCCAATGAAATTGCAGCTGCCTTTTCAACACTAAGATCCGAGTATTCCGATTCTATTGATAAGTTTTCTGCCCCACCAATCTTTACATGAGAATAGCCTATTTCAATATTTCCATCTGCTATATGTTTAATATTAGCATCTCCAAATTTAACTTCCATAGCATTACTTAGGTTACTTAGTGAAACTACATCCAGACTACTATACT
Organism: Bacteroidota bacterium; assembly: GCA_016845105.1. GTDB lineage: Bacteria > Bacteroidota > Bacteroidia > Bacteroidales > F082. The sequence continues at coordinate 9,363 of JAERTF010000038.1, forward strand.
CACTTGTTATACTTGACGGCCCTGTAACGGACTCAATATAGGCGGAGCCAAATTTATTCTCTAAATTCAAAGAAACTGTAACTGGCATTTTTATATCAAAATCTATTAATACTCTCGACTTTTTATTATTTCGATATTTTTGATTCAAATCGCATATTGCTTCTACTTTTGTTTTTGAGCCATCTACTTTAACATAAACATTTTCAATTATTTCATCTGCCTTGTCAGAGTCTTTTGTATTAACCCTAATAGTTACAACTATTGAAATAGCATCCTTGTCCCAGTTCTCACACCTGACTTCACCAAATTCATGATCAATATATAGTTCGGCATCTTTCTTTATCTGAAATTCCTTATCAACAACTATTTTTTCTATCCATTCTCCGGAATAGGTTACTGAAACCATGCCAGTAAACAAAAAAACAAAAATGGTTGCGAATACTTTAATTAGTACATTTTTCATTTTTCTAAGTTTAAATTAAAAATTTGTGTAAATACTGCCAGCATGATATCCACGCTGTGCATTACCCATTTGATCAATCATATTATTCACTATTTCAACTTTCATTTTCTTGTTGGTTATAATAGCTTCTTTAAGTTTTTCACATTGTGGGTTTTTAACATATTCTTTTTCTATCATTGCTAGATTAGCATCGAGGTTATCCATCTTTTTTTTAGCCTTTTTTTTCAGTAAAAGTGCTTGCTCCTCATTGGGAGCAAATTCGTCAAATTGCAGTAAGGCTGTTTGTGATAATTCATCATAATAGCTCTGTATATTAGTTAGTTCATCTGAATATTCAATTTGTGTAATAAATAAATTATCGCGTTCACTCGATGAGTTAATACTATCGAAAACAAAGTACGAGGTGGCTATTATTAAAAGAATTGCAGCAGCAATCTTTGAAAACAGACTGAGATTTATTCTTTTTGTTGGTTGTAAGTTCTCAGTGAGCCTTGAAGCAAACCTATCCCTATGCCCTTGGTCTGGTTCCTTTTCATTGAAGTAGGCCAAATTATCTTTAATATTTTTTTCTAAATCGAACATTCTCTACATTTTTTAGTTCAATACATGTAATCCTCTTGATTTAACAATTTCTTCCAGCAGTTTTTTCTTGGCGCGTATATACCTAACTCTTACATTATTATACGGAATACTAAGTATTTGTGATATTTCCTTATGGTCATACCCTTCAAATAGATGAAGTACCAGAATAACTTTGTAATTTTCTGATAGTTTTTGTATAGTCAATTTTACTTCTTCTAAACGATATTCAACCTGCTCAAAATCCGTGTAATTCTCTTCATTTGGGATTTCAGGTAGCTCATCCACAGATTGAAGTTGAATACTCTTCTTTCGAATTGCATCAAGTGACTTATTAATTACAATGCGCTTTAACCACGATCCAAAACTACTCCTCCACTCAAACCTACTTAGCTTACTAAATGCATCTAAAAATGACTCTTGCATAATATCCTCGGCCATAAACGAATCGTTGACTATTCTATAACTAGTATTATACATAGCTTTAAAGTACAGATCGTAGATTTCCATTTGAGCCTTTCTGTCATCCCTTGCACAAGCATCTACGAGCTTTTTGTGCTTTTTTTCTATATATGTTGAATTCTTTTGCATCTACTACATCAATGACTACCAAAAATACCAATTGTTACACTCGAATAAAATTTCATGCTATTTCTTGATAAGCTAACCTGTAACAAATCTCCAACAAAACCTATTAAGCCCTATTTTACTGATACTTACAGAAATATTTAGATAATATCAAATAATTAGCTGTTAATCATTAAACATAAAACACAATCATTTAAAGCAAATAAAAAAATATTTTAACAATTAATTACCAAATGAAAAAGAAAAATACTATGTTTGCATGCTTAAAATTTATAACAATGAAAAAAGGTACAGTAAAATTCTTCAACAATTCTAAAGGTTATGGTTTCGTTACAGATGATGAATCTAATAACGAGTATTTCGTTCACATTTCTGGATTAATTGATGAAATTAACGAAGGTGACACAGTTGAATTCGAATTGAAAGAAGGCAAAAAAGGTTTAAATGCAGTAAATGTTAGAGTTATCTAATAATTGCTAAATGACTGAATTAAAGGGATTATCTTAGTTAAGATAGTCCCTTTTTTTATTTGATAATCTTAAAGTAGAATACAATTGGAAAACGAATAAAACTTCATTTATACTTCAATCAGACCATGATAAAATAGACCGGCCCTAAGATTAGGATATTTTCTGTTTTAATCTTTCAATAACATATATCCTTATCAACTTAGTATGATTAAGAAAATCTCAGTAATTTTGGGTGATTGACATAATATATTAAAACCATTTTCTCAAAATGAATACCACGGTACAATTATTTGAAGGAGTTGTTATTATGATGGCATTAATTATATTATTTGCCTTTCTGCGAAAAATTGGTATTCTGGAAAAAAGCAATAGCAAACTAACCAGTACGCTTGTTCTTAAAGTAACACTACCTGCTATAATTTTTTCATCATTAATAGCCCAAAAGTTTGATATCCATCTTCTTATTTCTGCTGGTATTGTATCTACTGTTGAAATTATATGCATCGCCATGGCTTGGCTAATTGCGAAATCATTAAAACTTGGTAGAGGAGAAACCGGTGCATTGATGCTTGTAAGTGCTTTTGGAATGTCTACTATGCTAGGCTACCCAATTGTTAGGCAGGTCTTTCCAAATAACATTCAGGCGATGAGCGATGCCATTGTAACAAGTGAATTTGGGGTAGGTTTTCTATTGTTTGTTATTGGACCAATTATAGCAATGTATTATGGTGAGTCAGAAATAAAAGGGAAAGTTATTGTAACATCAATTAAAGAGTTTCTTGTATCACCTATTATTATGGCAATTGTACTGGGGATTATAGTATCAACTATTTCATTTCCTGAAAATAATCAAGTAATAATTACTGTTAAACATTTATTAAAACTAATGGGAAATGCGAACTTATTATTGGTAGCTGTTACAATTGGATTACTACTTGAGCCACTCAAAATATCTAAATACTATGGTTTCCTAATAACTGCAATTATACTAAAGCTTATTATACAACCAGGTATTGCTCAATTATTTGCAAATACATTAAATGTAGATTCCATAGCCGAGCAAATAATACTAATCGAAACATCAATGCCATCAGCTATTCTTATCGCCATTTTTGCTAAACAGTATAACTGTAAGCCCGAATTGGTTTCAACAACAATACTTGTTACACTCACCGTAAGTTTGATAAGTGTAACAGCATTTTTTGGTTTTCTATATTAGTAATCTAAAAGAAATAATACGCAGCAAATAATGTTCTTAAATTATTAGCTTGTGTTAGGTCTGTTGGTATGCCCTTTGCATCTCTGGTTGAGCCATAATTTGCAACTGTATATTCAAATTCAAGGGCAAATCTAAGCTTATTGATATTATACATTACACGAGGAGAAACCCTGTACAAATCAGCTATTGTTGTGCCTAAGCCATAAACTGGTGAACTACTACTATACATATCCTTTGTGGCACCCATATTTTGTGTATAGCCGGCAAAAATACCAAACTGCCAATTTTTTCCATTACTATGAATATCAGTCCAGAAAGACATGGTTTTAATTGGTGAATACTTAACATAACCTTTTACCATATCCACAGAATCACTAACTAGGAATCCTCCAATACTTAGTACATCTGGCATATTCTCGCCATATATTCCTTCTAATTTAACAGTGAACTTTTTCGCTTTGATTTTCAGAAAAGCTATTCCATTCATACCACCAACCAATTCATCAGTGCTATAACCAGTACCTGTTTCTATTTGAGGTTTTATAGTTTTGTAGCTGGCACCAATTCCTGTTACAAATGCTGTACCTGCTTCTTTATTAACAGATTTGTAATGTAACTGAAGGCTAAACTCTGGAGTAGCTGAATTTCTTAAATATGTTCCCGTTGCACCAGCAGCGCCGCGATCAGCATAATCGCGCTGTGCCATTGCTACTCCTATTAATTTAATCTTACCAAATTTTTGGGTTAGCTTAATTTGTGGATTTCTGCCGAAGGGTTGAATAGGTGATCCCGTATTGAAAGAAACAGTTCCAGGGTAACAATCAGTAATAAACATAGGAATCCAATCTTGTCCAAATCGTAACTCGGTATTCCCCCAATCCATGTTAATATAGGCCAACCGCAATCTAAGTAAATTTATGTTTGGGTTTAGCTGCCCAAAAAAATCTGCTTCAAGTTTCCCTGAGATTTTAGCATTTAATGCTTTGGCTCCCGTTATATTTACTCTAACTCTGCTTTGAATTGATAGAAAGTTAAAATTTGGGGATGCATTTATATCCTTTCCATCGGGGTCTTTCTTCACTGGTGCAGGAAACAATAAAAAGTGACCTTCTCTAGCCGATACAGTTTGACGAGTATCCCAAAAATAGTCATTCTTAATAAACCCAGAAAAGCTCATTTTAATACTACTTTTCTTTTTCTTATCAGATGTTTGACCTTGTACTATAAAAGCAATTAATAGGCAAATAATAACTAATAGATTACGCTTCATTTCAATATTTTTTTGGTTATAAATTATTCCTACAACAAAGATAGGCTATAGCTGTTAATCGATTAACAATACCCTTGTTTATTTTCTTCAGTTCGCTTAATTTAGATTTGTTCTTAAAAACAAATGACTACTTTTATCTTAAGAATTAAAATACAGATACCAAATATCTAATTATGAGGAAAATTATACTTAAAAGTATGTCTATTATATTGATCTCCGTAATATTTATCGGATGTAATCATGAAATCCCATTGCATACAAGTACAGAAATTTCTGGTAATTGGGTTTTCAAGCAAGTTACCGATTCCAATTGGTTGCCCGCAACAGTACCGGGTAGCATACACACTGATTTACTTAATAATGGAATAATTGATGACCCTTTTTATCGACTAAATGAAATAGACGTACAGTGGATAGATATAGTAGACTGGGAATATGTGTTACTATTCAATGTGGAAAAAGATATCCTAAAAAAAGACATGATTTCCCTGGTATTTAATGGACTAGATACTTACTCAAAAATCTACCTTAATGATGTGCTATTATTGTCAACTGATAACATGTTTATTAGATGGACTGTAGATTGTAAAAAACAATTGGTTGCAGGCGAAAACAAACTAAGGATAGTTTTTGAATCAGCAATAAACAATGGATTAGAGAGTAGAAAAAAGCTTGGGTACTTTTTGCCAGGTGCCGAAAACGATCAATCGGAATTGGGAGGGCTTGGTGATAAAAAAGTTTGTGTATTCACACGTAAAGCAGGCTATCATTTTGGTTGGGATTGGGGACCAAGATTAGTTAGTAGCGGAATTTGGCAAAATATCGAACTAGAAAGCTGGAATTTGGCCTCAATAGAAAATATTAACGTAATCCAGAATAATATCACAAAGGACAGTGCTGATATACAATTTGATGTTTCTGTTAACTCCATTAAAAGAAGTTCCTTAACTTTTGTCCTAGTACTAGATAATACAATGGTTGAAACAAAATCAGTGAACCTTGAAAAAGGACTTAACACCATTTCATTTCCCATGGTATTTCATAATCCTGAATTATGGTGGCCAAACGGTCTTGGAAGTCAAAAATTATATGATATTGAAGTTAAAATTAAGGATAATTTCAATATTATCTCAGCAGAATCAGCTTCATTTGGAATAAGATCGGTTAACCTGGTTCAGGAACCTGATTCGGTAGGTAGTAGTTTCTACTTTGAGGTAAATGGCAATCCTGTATTTATGAAGGGAGCCAACTATATACCCCAGGATATATTCTTAAATAGAGTTACCCCTCAAGATTATGCTAATCTTATTAAATCTGCAAAAGAAGCCAACTTCAATATGCTAAGAGTTTGGGGTGGAGGAATTTACGAAAGAGATTTTTTCTATGACCTCTGTGATGAAGCAGGGATATTGATTTGGCAGGATTTTATGTTTGCATGTGCAATGTACCCGGGTAATAAAGAATTCCTTGAAAATGTTAAAAAAGAAGCAATTCAAAATGTTATAAGACTTAGAAACCATCCATCAATTGCACTTTGGTGTGGTGATAATGAAATATTATCTGCATGGAACAGATGGGGATGGAAGGAAAACGTTATGGAAAATCAGGGTCAAAACATAGTTGATACTGTTTGGAAAGCTTACGATGATGTTTTTCACAAAATATTACCGGATGTAGTTAAGGAATATGATCCACAAAGAGAATATTGGTCATCCTCACCAAGCTCAGGTTTTGGTGAACTTGAGAATGGAAAATCTGGCGACAACCACTATTGGGGAGTATGGTGGGCAAAAGAGCCTTTTTCGAAATATGAGGAAGAAATACCAAGGTTTATGTCTGAGTTTGGATTCCAGTCGTTCCCGGAGTTTAGTTCCGTAAAGAAATACACCAACGAAACCGATTGGAATATTTATTCTGATGTAATGAAATCGCATCAAAGGTCTAGCATTGGTAATGCAACAATTGAAGAATACATGTTGAGGGATTACCATAAGCCAAAAAACTTTGAAATGTTTCTGTACGTAGGTCAACTCCTGCAAGCCAGAGGAATTAGCATTGGTATTGAAGCCCAGCGACGAGCTATGCCATATTGTATGGGATCACTTTATTGGCAGCTAAACGATTGCTGGCCGGTAGCCTCATGGTCAGGAATTGATTATTATGGAAACTGGAAGGCACTACATTACGCTGTTAAAGAAGCATTTAAGGAAACCATACTATCGGCAACTATCAAATTGAGTAAATATGAGCTGAGTATTGTTAATGATAAACTACAACCAATACCGGCAAAGCTTCAGTTACAAGTGATGGATTTTCAGGGTAACACAATCCACAATTACTCTCAGGTGATAAATATATATGCAAATAGCAGCAAAATCTATTTAACAGATGATATCAACAATCTAAAAAAAGATTTCAATAATGATGAGATTCTTATATACTCGCAAATAACACAAGGTGACTCATTATTAATTGATTCGAGAATTGATTATTTAGTTCCTCCAAAAAATCTCAAATTGCCTAAGCCAAGCTTAAATTATACAATTGAACTGGTTAACGAATATACATGCTCCATTAGTATTTCTACGGATGTGCTTGCGAAAAATGTGTTTTTGCAAAATGATATTGAAGGTCGTTTTTCTGAAAACTACTTTGATTTATTGCCTGGTAAACAAAAAGTAATATTTTTTACGAGTGACCATAAGACAAGTTTAGATGATTTTACTAGTCAATTTCATATATATACACTGGTAGATAGTTATTAATTAATAATTATGTAATTAGCCTCATTAATTAGAGTATTATTACCGATTCTAAAATCATTATGTGAAGATACTTCTAATTGCTCCGTGTCCGGAGAATAATCAACGCCATGATACAATGGCAATTCCTCAACTAACTTTATCCCTACTCGCAGGCATGACCCCTGAAGAACATGAAGTTACTATAATTGAAGAAGTTCATAATCAAACAATCAATTTTGATCAGGAAGTAGATCTTGTGGGTATTACAATTATGACTCAAACAGCAATTAGAGGGTACCAAATAGCCAATGAATTTAAAAAACGAGATAAAACCGTAGTTTTTGGTGGAATTCATGCAACCGTGTTGCCCAACGAAGCCATATTATATGGAGATTCAGTAGTAATTGGCGAAGCAGAAAATGGTTTATGGGAACAGGTAATTAATGATGCAAGCTCATTCAAGTTACAAAAGTACTATAAGTTGGATAATTACCCGATACTTGATAAGTATGTTACTCCACGAAGAGATCTAATAAAAACATCAGCAGGAAAATTTGGAATCGCACCTGTTGAAACCAGTAGAGGGTGCCCTTATAAATGTGATTTTTGTACTGTTCCAAATTCCTTCGGGTCAAAACAAAGGCATAAATCAATCAATTCTATCATTAAAGATATAGAATCCATTCAAGAAAAAGCCATTTTCTTCCTAGACGATAATATTACTATTAGTAAGAAATTTGCCAAAGAATTATTTACACGGATGATTCCCTTGCGAAAAACATGGGTTGGTCAGGCTTCAATTAATATCGTTAACGACAAAGACTTAATGAAACTAGCGCGTCGGTCAGGTTGTAAAGGATTACTTATAGGTTTTGAATCCATGACGGAAACAGGTATTTGTAAATACAAAAAAACCTTTTCAACATTTGAGGAAAACGTAAATGCAGTTAAAAAACTTCAAGATAATGGAATAATGACTATGGCATCATTTGTATTTGGTTTGGATGAAGATGGGCCTCAGGTTTTTGAAAACACATATAATTTCATCCGAAAAGCAAAACCTGCATTCTTGCAAGCATGCGCATTAACTCCTTATCCGGGTACAGAAGTCTTTAAAAGAATGAAACAGGAAAATAGAATATTAACTGACGATTGGAATCAATTTGACGCTAAAAAGGTAATAATTTCTCCTAAAAGCATGACTACTCAAGAGTTACAAGCTGGCTACACTCGTATAAAAGATCAAACATATAGCTATAAGTCGATTCTTACAAGAGCATTTCCACATATGTTTAGTGGATTGACAGAATCAATTCTATACTTTTCATTAAATAGCGGTGCACGAAAATGGCATAACACAGGATTAACTTCATCCTTGTTTCAAAATAAAGTTGATGAGCCAATTGATTTTGATGTAACTAAATATGTGATGCCTGTTAAGAAGGCTAAACTTACCGTATAACATAAGTTTCAATATAAAATGTAGATGAGTATAATAAAAGTTAGTATTATTGTGATATTGTAAAATCACTGTTAAAATTGAAAATACCATGACTTTTAAATCACTACTTTTATCTACAGCTCTATCACTTTTCTTAATTTCGTTTCTGTTTGCTCAAACTACAGGTGAATTAACTGTAACGGTTTCAACAAGTTCTGCAGGAGGAAACTATTCTCCAAAAAATATTGTTGCCATTTGGATAGAAGATGATTCGGGTGATTTTGTAAAAACCCTACTTGCTTATGCTCAAAATCGCAAAACCCATCTAAATACATGGCAAGCTTCAACCACTTCTGCTGGAAGTCCGTATAACACTGTTGATGCAATAACTGGAGCTACCAAATCAAGCCATGGCACAAGAACTTGCTACTGGGATGGTACTGATATCACAGGGGCTTTAGTGGCAGATGGTAGTTATAAAATTAGAATGGAACTAACAGACAAGAATTCAACAGGTAACTTTACTTCATTTTCCTTTTCAAAAGGAGAAGAGCCAGAAGCAATTCTTCCTTCAAATGTTCCAAGCTTTAGCTCAATATCAATAAATTGGGTTCCTGAATCAACCAATTTATCTGATTTAAAATATAATGGTATGTTCAAAGTTTATCCTAACCCAACTATGGGTAATATAGTTATTGAGGGTATGAGCTTTATTGAATTGGTGGTTAATAATTCAAAAGGAGAACTTATTTACAAAGGAGATTCTAAATTATTTAGCTTGACACC
>JAERTF010000039.1 GCA_016845105.1 Bacteroidota bacterium
GTAGAAATAAGTCAATAGTTTCGAATTTCGTAGCTGAGACTAATTCGAAATTCGAAAGTAATAATTCTGTATTCGTGAAAAATTACATCGACTATTCGTTGGCTTCATTACTGTGGTTGAGCAAGAAGGAGAATAATCAAAAAATACTAAATAAGTATTTTATCAATAAGCCTGTATTGTACAGTAACATACAATATACAGATTTCTTTAAGGAGTTTTTTAAAGACTATTTTAATTCGGAAAATACTTTTAGATATGAAGAATTAATTCCGGCCATAAATAGTAATGAATCACTTGAAATGCTTGATAATTTACTAAAAAGGGATTCTCTTCTAGTTACTGACGCAAGGGTGCGCGAAATTGTACAAATGCTATTACTTTCAAGAAATTATCATGATAGATATGTTGAAAAAGAAAGAGTTATTTCGAAATATTTGGAGATAGCGGATAAATCAGAATATCCTGAAAACAGGGATATTGCTTTAAACTTTATTACTAAACTAGAGACACTCCAAAGTGGAACAATTGCACCTGATTTTGCTTTGGCTGATATAGTTGACAGTATTGTTAGTCTTGGTAGTTTAAAAGGTAAATTTGTTCTTTTGAACTTTATTAATAATAACTGTAAGATCTGCGAATTTCATTTACAGTTAATAAAAGATATCCGGGCTCAGAATGACAATAGTTTTGAAATAATAACAATATTGGCGGGTAATGAAATAGCTGGGGTTTACGAGTTTGCCAAAAATAATGGATTTGATTGGCCAATATTAAAAACAGGGAAAGATATTCTACTTCTGGAAAAATATAACATTAGAGCATTTCCATCTTATATACTTATTAATCCTGATGGTACACTGGCCTACGCTCATTTACCAATGCCCGATGAAAACTTAGAACTTTATTTACAGAGATTTATTGATCGATATAATCAAAGCAATAATAACAACTAGAATATTATCTAGTTCACAATAATCTTCTTTATTATTGATTCACCACCCGAACTAAATCGAACTATATATACACCTGGCTCAAAGCCAGAGTTTATATTAATTGCCTCGCTATGATTCTGATTTGAATCTAGTTTCTCATTGAGAACTAACTCCCCCACAGTATTATAAATACTTATTTCGAGATCGCTTATTTTCTCTTTTATTCTTATCTTGAAATTTCCATTATTAGGATTTGGCTGAATTACAATTGCATCATTAAGTAAGGTTTGTCTTTCATCAATACCAATGGAACACTCATCAAAACTAAATAGTATAGTTATTGCTCCGGTGTTTTTACAGCCAGTATATCCATTCGTAACTAGTACAGAATGTGTTTGGAACACAATCCAATTACCATTGGTTGACGCTGTATTAAAACGGTTTTGGTAATTATTCTCAATCCAAAAATATTCACTATTTGGAGGATCTTCATCATATCCTGCATCAAGAACTATTGTGTCACGAACGCATGCAATAATTGTGTCAATGCCAAACGTAATTGCATTTTCGGGTTTAAGATTTATTTCAGGTAATGGATTAACTGTAATAATGATATAGGTTTCAAATTCATTATTAAATTGATCTTTTAGCAATAGGTTGTATTTTGTAGTTTCAAGAGGAGTTACATAAATACTATTGCTACTTGATGTAAAACCAATAGGCTCGGATGTCCATTCATAACTATATTCCAATCCACCGCCTGATGCATTGGCAACTATTGTTGTAGATTCACCAAAACATATTACCGATGAATCAGACCATGGGAATGCTGATAATCCACCCTCACTGGCATTTATTAATACATTATCAGAGATACTGGTGCAATTTTTGTCATCTGTTATCCACAATGAAAAAACCGTTGGTTCGTAAAGTGGAAGAGTGGGAGGGTTCGCTATATTGCTTATTTCGAGCCAGCTTGAAGGTTCCCATTGATAAGAATAATTCCCGTTGCCACCAGAACCGCTACCACTCAACACTGTGGATGTTCCCTCATTAATAATTTGATCTTCACCTGCATTTGAAATTGGTAATTGATTAACTATTACAAAAATACTATCAAGTAGCACAGTAAACCCATCTGTAACATTTACAACATACCAGGTATCAACCACAGGATAATCTGAAGGATTTTGAACAGTTGAATTGAACCCACTAGGGTTTGAGGTCCATGAATAATTATAACTACCAGATCCTCCATTAGGAAAAACATCCAAGTCTACTCTTTCTTCATTACATATTTCGTTACTGCTAACACTCATTGAGATTCCCAGTGGTCCACCCACAACATTCACCCACATTGTATCTTCTCCAACACATGCACTTTCCTGGTCGCTTACAGAAAGGATAAACTCTGTACTTGAAGTAAGAGTTACGGTAGTTGGGTTAGCAATTGTAGGATTATCCAATAATTCTGCCGGTTCCCAGGTATAGAAATAATTTCCTGAGCCATTACTGGCAGAACCATCTAGTGAAGCTGTTGCAGCATATGGAATATCTATGTCATCTCCGGCATTGGCGTCAGGTGAATCAAGATCAATTGTAAAATCATATATTTCGTTCACTGCATAGTTATTACATGCGTCAGAAATAAAACTAAACTGTTTAAGTTCAAGAGTAAAATCACCACCTTGATATATAGCAGGTGTTAGATATAATATATAATCTCTTTCGTTGCTGCCACCCAATTCACAATTTTCACCATAAATACTATCGAGTACATATGGGCCTCCGGGACCATCAAGTATAAAATCACTTGCCTGGATTGAACTGCATTTTACGTTTTCGTTAAATTCTATTACTAATTCATTGGTTCCACAGGATGTAATTAAATCTCCTCCTATATAATCAATTGAAGGTTCTTGTGTGTCGAATATCACTGCAGTAGATGTGCTAAAGTCAAGTGTATACCCTCCAGGTGATTGTGTCCAATCGCTAACTACAAGTACATATGTTTCACCCTCATTAACTGGCAAATCAGCATTCCACTTGTTTGTTGGTCCGCCATTATTACAGCTTGAAGTCCCACCATTCCATGTGCTTATACCAGTAGCCCCATGGTAACCAGTGCCTCCTGCTGCGTTACAACTTGATAGTATACTTCCAACATTATTCCAAATATCATCACAATCATTTTGAGTTAGGTCAAATACTGACCAATCATAATCATCAGTTTGCATTTGAGGTGTAATTTCAAACCTTAGGTCTCCTGATTCAATTACAGTCCAAATATACCATCTACTGTTATGTTCACCATCCATACAATGATTTGGACAGCCATTACCTCCTGCTGGTATTTCATTATAGTTACCATTTCCTGTGGCTGTAAATTCTTCAACATATATATAATCACATACTGGTATAGCTCCTTTGCAATCTTGGGTTGTCGGAACTTGAGCAAGTGTATTCCCCGAAAGAATAATAACTAAAATGATAATTGAGGATGAGAGGCTTAAAATACGTTTTGTTTTAGTATTGATCATTAATGATAATTTAAACATGAAGTTGCAACAAAACTAATACATATTTTTACCAATGGCAATTTGTAGTTTTAATTGCTTTTATATTCGTCACAATTTCTGATTATTTGCTGTCAATATCGAGTTTGTCAACATATCTTAGTGCTTATTGTTATTCATTAGATACAAATTACCCCTTTGTTTTTTTAACTGCTAATTGCGTTTAATTTGTAAAATGAATTTTTTAATACTGTTGCCATATATAGAATCATTGATAAAGTGTTTTGTTTAATTTTGAGAAATATTTATTTGTTATGAAAAGATTAGTACTGATTGCAACAATATTGATGATTACCATTTCTGGGATATCGCAGGAACATACTATAAATGGTACAATATCAGGGCTTGAGAACGAAGACCTATATTTGATGAGGTTGATGGGTGAAAAACGAAGTATTGTTGATACTGTTAAAACAGATATAACAGGTGCCTTTACTTTTACCTTACCGCAGGATCGTGAAATTGGTATGTATGTAATTATTAAGGGGCCTGGGCAAGCGGTTGAATTGATATATAACAAAGAGGATATTCAATTTACCACAACTGGTTTTGATAATGATGATGGGATACAAATAATTAGCTCCATTGAAAATTTGATTTATTATGACTATTTGGGAATTAAGGGAATGAACATGTATAAATTGGATGTGTTAAATGAATTGATAAGAAATTACCCACCCAATGATGAGTTTTTTTTGGATGCAGTGAGGCAGTACAATTCTCTTAAAGATGAGTTGAATAATCGTATAGATCAATTGATAGATAATAATGTCGGTACCCTGGCAAGTAGATATCTGGCAACAGACAGACCTACAATAGTTGATCCGATTTTGGACGACAAAGAAAAAAGTAAAATCCTTAAGAATCATTATTTCGACAATGTTGATTTCAATGATACTTTGTTAATAAGAAGTACATTTTTAACTTCAAAGGTTGTAGGTTATTTGAGTCTTTTTCAGTCAGAGGCAAATTCGCAAGAAGAGTTGGAAGACTATATGTTGATGGGTGTAGATAGTATATTGACGCATGCTCAAATTAATCAAAAGGTATATGAATTTTTGGTGGATTTTTTAATTAATGGTTTTCAGTCCATAGGCTTTGAAAAAGGTCTTGAGCATATAGCCAATGCAAGTACATTGGATCAGTTTTGTGAAAATACCGAGAGAAAGAAAAAGCTTGAAAATAGACTTGAGCTAATTAAGAAATTAGCAATTGGCCAACCTGCACCTAATTTTGATGCAGTTGATATTAATAATGATTCAATTGTACTAAATGATATTGACTCAAGAAAAACAGTGTTGATATTTTGGGCCAGCTGGTGCCCACATTGTGATGAGATAATGCCAATTATTAATTCATATTATGGAGACAAAAATGAACTGGAGGTGATTGCTATTTCAATAGATGAATCCAAGGATGAACTACTGAAAAGCATAAATGAAACTGGTTATGATTGGATAAATATTGCAGAACTCAAGGGATGGAATGGTGATATTGTAGAGGAATACGGAATTGCTGCTACTCCTTCCGTTTTTGTGCTGGATGAGAATAAGATAATTATTGGTAAACCACTAGGTAAGAGTGAGGTTGCTAAATTCTTGGCTAAACCATAGTATTTATTTAATCAAGCTTGTTTTTGTTACTATTTAACTATAAAAAAAAGCGAAGAATTTCATGACAATATGGATTTCTTCGCTTTTATAAAGAAGGTATTGTTACCTGTCTATTAAACAGTATTTAGTTGGATCAAAACTACAAAGGATTACTCATTACAGCTTCAACTTCATCGATGGTCTTTGGTATTGGTTTACCAAGTACACGATAACCAGTGTCGGTTACTAGAATATCATCTTCAATACGGATGCCGCCAAAGTCTTTATATGTTTCCACTATATCGTAGTTTATGAAATCCTCAAACTTACCTTCACTACGGAATTTATCGATCAAATCTGGAATGAAATATATACCGGGCTCCACAGTTAACACAAACCCAGGTTTCAATTCTTTACCTAATCTTAAATATGCAGTACCAAATGAAGTGGCACGTGTTGTATTTTCATCATATCCAACATAATTCTCACCAAGTCCCTCCATATCGTGAACATCCATTCCCATCATATGACCAAGTCCGTGTGGCATAAATAATGTGTGAGCTTCAGCTTCCAATGCAGCATCAACATCACCCTTCATTAATCCGGCTTTTTTCAATCCTTCAATCAATACTCTTGCAGAAATAAAATGAACATCCCTATACTTTATACCTGGCTTAATTGCTTCAATGGCAGCCATATTTGCATCAACAACAATCTGGTAAATCTCAGCCTGACGCTCATTAAATTTACCTCCAACAGGTACAGTACGTGTAATATCACTTGTATAGTTTAGGTGAGTTTCAGCTCCGGCATCGGTTACCATCATGCGGCCAACTTCAAGAACTTTATCATGATGATGGTTATGTAGAGTTTGACCATCCTGACTAAGTATAATGGGGAATGAAACCGGTCCGCCAAGTGCCAATGATATACCTTCTATGGTTCCAGCGATTTCCTGCTCAACACGTCCTGGTACTGCAGCCATACGCATTGATGTCGTATGCATCTCATAAGCTATGTCAACAGCTTTCTCAATTTCAGCTACCTCTTCTTTACTCTTAATTTCTTTTAGCTTTACAACTGCTTTTATTAGATCTTCCGATGCTCCTGATTTAACATCTGCATTCGATATACCAAGAAGATTTGAAAGTTCAATTACAGTTTCTCCGCGATAAGTTGGAAGGAAATGAATTGTTTTACTCTCCATTTTTGCAATGGATAACATTTTACCTAGTTCTTCATATTGACCGGTATTTACAACTCCTGCCTTTGCAGCGAGGTCAATAACTTTTGGTTGGACTCCCATCCAGATGATATCATCAATATCAAAGTCGTTACCAAAAATATAATCCTTGTCATTATCAAAGTCAATAATTCCTGCAAAACCAGGATTTTCTAATCCGAAGAAATACGAAAAATGACTGTCCTGACGGAAATGGTAGACATTGGCTGGATAGTTGAAAGATGCATCCACATTACCCATAAATAAACCAATTCCTGATTTTATCTCTTTCTTAAGAGCTTCTCTTCTTTTGATATAAACTTCTTTGTTAAACATAGTTGTAATTTTTTAATTCCAAGATTATATTTTGGTGGCTAAATTATGAAAAATTGATTCTGATAATAAGTTTTTATTGTGACTTAACATATGTTAAGTTTTATGATACCCGGTTGTTGTAATTTCGGACAAACAACCAAAGTGAAAAAATATGAAATATACTATTTTAAATATTACTACAATTATCGTATTAGCAATAATGTTATTACAGATATCATGTAAAAAGGATGATAGTACTGATTCTGATACTCAGCAAAAAATTGATTATGTTGTAGATACAGTTAGAATGGGAGTTGAGGCTAAATTGGGGAAGGCTGTTCCATCATTAAATATATATATACAAACTCCCACTGGATCATGGTTCTCCAGTTCTGCAGGTGAAGGATATGAAACTATTAATGAAAATACATACTTCAGGTTTGCCAGTAATACAAAGAATTTCACATCTGCGGCTGCTTTATCTATGCAGCAAGATGGCTGGCTTAATATTGACGATAAGATTATAGACACAATACCAGGAACCAATATTACTTATGTTCCCAGTACTGAAGAATGGGATATCCCTTTCAAGGATCAGATAACAATAAAAATGCTACTTAATCATAGTGCTGGCGTGTATGATGTTGATAATGATTCTGTTCCTGGCTATGCTCCATATTCATATACCATGGTTACACAGTACTATGAGCCAAATCATCAGTTTACGGCTACCGAAATGGTGAATCAGCTGACCATAAATAACCTTTTTTATTTTGAACCCGGAACCGGCAAGCACTATAGTAATACCGGTTATGCCATTGCAGGTGAAATAATTGGCAGGATCTATTCTTACTATGAAGGGACTGAGAAGCATCTAACAGATTATCTGCATGATAAGCTTTATGGTGCCGGAAATCCGGTTCCGCTGGATATGCATTTTCCTTATCTGGCTACTGATCAGGATATGCCAACTCCATATTCTTGTGGCCATGAACTTTCCAGTGATGGAGATGTGAATGAAATATGCAGCTACAACATGAGTGCTCAGGTTGCGGAAGGAAATGGTTATTCCTCCATGAAAAACCTTAATACCTATATCCGGACTTTGTTAAAAGCGGAGAATGTTCTGACTGCTGAGTCGGTTGATTTGATGAAGAACTCTGTGTCAACAGCTGATCCAAATTACGGTCTGGGTTGTTTTTACAAAGATAATCTGGGATATGGACATAACGGTGCCAGAGTGGGAAACCTTACTTTGATGCTTTATGATCCGGTTTATGATGTGTCATTTATTTCCTATACCAATGCTATTGATGAAAATGACTTTGTGACGTCAATATTGTCAATATATGATGTGGCATATGCTGCCCGAGAAGCTTTAGGCTATCCGGGAAAACCTGTTGAATAAAAACAAACAATTATGAAAAGAAGAGAATTTTTACTTGGATCAGTAGCTGCTACCACCGGAGCTGTTCTACTACCAAATATTTGGGGATGTTCCAAAGATGACAATAATGATAATACAGATATTGGTACACATTTTAAATATCTTGAAGTTGCCGGATCTCACTATGAAATAGGTAAACAAATCGGAAGTCATTTTAGAAATGAAATTCTTGGCTCACAGATGGGACTGGGCGATTTGCTTAACAGCATAAAAGCTGTTGTGGATATGGCACCCGACATATACTATGATCCGTTTTTGGAAGCTGCGCAGAATGTCTTTCCGGATTATGTAGATGAAATTCAGGGAGTTGCTGATGGCTGTGGTTTAAGCTTAAAGGATGCTTTCCTGCCGAACATTATTATGGAGGTAGCCTATCTGTATGCTGAGCTCAATGGAAAACGATCGCTGATACCAAAGGGTAATCTGGGATGTAGTTCGGTTGCTTATTCGAAAAATGGCAAGCATTTTCTGGCGCATAATGAAGATTTGTTCACCAGCTTTTTATCTGGTATGTATGTTGTGAAAATTTCCGTTCCTGGAAAGCCTCAGATATTAAACCTGAGTTATCCCGGTTTATTACCCGGAATCCCTCCCGGAATGAATGAAGCCGGAATTGTACAGTGTGGCAATGATATTTGTGGTTTGCATATTGAACAGTCGGTGCCAATGGTATTTCATTTCAGGTCTGTATTGGATGCAACATCACTCAACGATGCTGCTGCCAGAGTTACTATACCGGAACGTTCAAGAACAATGACCCATAATATCGGATCATTCGATGAAAATAAAATTATATCCATTGAGGCTGCTATTTCGAAACATGAGCAATATGACGTGGATGGATTTTATGTTCACACTAATCATTTTATTCTTCCTGAGATGCTTGATATTGAAATAGATGAGGGCTCATTGTCATCTTCTGAATCCAGATTCAATGAGTTAACATCAGAGTCTGATGGATATGTTGACAAACCAGACAAAGTAAATTCTGAGTTGATTACAATGTTTTTGTCTTCGCACAATGGTGAATATTGCCCATGTACACACAATAGTCATGATGCAAGTACCCTTGCGAATGCTGTATTTGATTTTAGCGACAGGAACCTTAAGTTACATTATTCAAACCCATGCCTTGGAAATATTAAGAATTATCAAGGATTCTAGATTGTTTAGTATTAGAAACCATAAATAATTGATTAGAAAAGAAAAAGATAATTTATTTATTGCTACTGTTAACTAATGTATATGTATTTGCAATAGGACAAAATAATATAATTAATAATCAGATTAATAGATCATATTATGACTTTAGTGAGTTATCTTTCATAGGTGCATATGATTCCATGCATGCAACTTTAGCTTTAAGATACCCTTTTACAGAATGGAAAGCGATAGATTGGGAAGTAAAAAACATAAATACACGTCCGAAAATAATAGATGCCCTTATTACTAGTGATACTTTAGCCTTTACTTCAGCGCTTTTCGAATACCTGTATCAGATTCCAGATGGACATATTGAGTTAAGTGGAGTTAGTGAACAGTATAAATATCAAACTGTTGGCGGAACCTATGGGTTCAATATGATGAAAATTGATGATGGGTCGGTTGTGGTAACTTATATCCCCGAAGAAAGTCCGGCGTACATTGCAGGGCTGAGAACTAACGACAGAATACTAAAATGGAATGGCGTCGACATTGATGAGGTTGGAAACAAGGAGTATTTGAATTACTTCAGAAATTATGCAACGGAGGAGGGCAGGACTTATAGCAGATATTTGATGTTGGGTCGTGATTCAATTGGAAAAGTTTCAGAAATAAGTTATCAGAACTATCAAACGAGAGAGGAAACTACTATTTCTCTAACGGCATTTGATGATTCAATGGAGCTATTTTTAATAGGTGTGTATAACACTGCATCACCAAACTTTGATTCACTGGTAACCTATACAATTCTTGAGAGTAATGTCGGCTACCTGGCATTCACGGCTGAAGCTTGTGAAAGTATGACTCCTGAAGAAATAATGACTTGTCCTGATTTCCTAAAGGTGCAAGAAGCCATTCATTTCTTCAATGATAATGATATTGAGGATATTGTAATAGACCTGAGGTTTAACCTTGGTGGAAACGACCTACAGGCCGCAGTTACAATGGGATTGTTTTATCAGAATGCATCATTTTATGAACACATAACGGCAAACTACGACTATGATTATGAAGTAATATATTCCTTATGGACTGAACCTCTAACTCCTTTATATAATGGTGACATTGCAGTAATAGTTGATCCTAATTGTGTTAGTACGGGTGAAGGATTAGCTATGATGTTTCAACGTTTGGATAATGCTAAAATAGTATCACATTGGGGAACAAATGCTTCATTTGGAATGGTTGATTACGACCCCATATTACTACCTGCTGACTTACAGGTAGTATTTCCTCAAGCAAGATCCCTGGATGAAAGCTACCATATTCAATTGGACTCTGATTCAATGCTAAAGGGGGGTGTAAGTCCTGAAATTAAGGTGCCCCTAAATTCACAAAACGTAATGGATCAATGGAACTTGGGTGTTGATGTGCAATTGCAATATGCTCAAAGCTTATTACTAAATATTGATTATTTAAAAGAAGGCAGCTGTACTTTATATCCTATTCCTTGTGATAATCATATAATTGTCGATTTTCCAGATGGTATAAGTGGTGATTTTACCTTTATGTTGTATGATATGTTGGGGAAAGTAGTCTTTAGTACCTATTTATTCCATAATGGTTTTAATTCAGGCCTCAACGTTTCAACAATTAATTCAGGCAGTTATTATTACATTATTAAAAATAGAGAATATGAATTTAGTGGAAAACTAATTATAGCAAGATAAGTCGAAATGAGGTTGTTAGGTTTTATCTGGTGAGTAACTTTTTTTGCATATCTTTGGATTACCAAAATCCTAAAACATACAATGATAACAACTTATAAAAATCAACTTCGAAGTTATATAAATCATGTTGTACCTATAACCGAATTAGATTGGTCATTATTTGAAAAGCGTATTCAATATAAAGAATACCCAAAAATGAACGTGATATCTGCCACAGGTGAGGTTGAGAATTATATGTATTTCCTTATGGAAGGAGTAACTAGTATTGTTCATTTTAAAAATGGAATGGAATATATATTAAGATTTAATTTCCCCATATCGGCTTTTAACTCTTATAGCTCATTTATAAGTCGCACACCATCATTAACATCAATTGAAACTATTACTGATATCAAAGTATTTAGGATGTCATATGATGACATGCAGACTCTTTATGATGAATCACCTGCCGCCGAGAGAATTGGTAGAAGGTTGATAGAATTGCTATATGTTCAGCGTGAAATGAAAGAATTGCAAATGCACTCAAGGACTGCCGAAGATTATTATTGTGATTTGATGAAAAATAATAAAGAGATGGTAGGTTCGATTCCACAAAAATACTTGGCATCATATTTAGGTATAGCTCCTGAAAGTTTAAGTCGTATAAAGAAAAAAGTGACCAACTGTTAGTATTTATTTTCAAAATAGAACCATTCTTAAATTTAGCAGGTTCAGCTTATTAGCTTTATTATTTGAGATAATTTTGACTCAAATTATTAATCAGCACAAGTAGTCTTTGTTTTTAACATATGTTAATCCCATGCCAGTATCAACATGTTGATATTGGTGCTCACTTGCATTGTTTTGTCTTTTTTGGTATCCTTATGATAGTTATAATAACTTGTGTAAAACTAAAGCAACTTTGGGCAAGTTATTAGGGTCATGTAAATATCTAATCTTTTTCAATATAAACTAACTAATTAGAAATATTTATTGCTAAATTTGAAGGATATTAGTTACAAAACAATCGATTTAGTTTTAGATTTTTTATTAACCAAAAATATGTCCCAAATGAAACAAAATTGTACTAACAATTTTATCTTTTTGCTTTCATTGGTGGTCATTCTATTTTTTAAACTTAACCTTGTTTCACAAAGCAACAATGAAGGGTTAATCAAGAATACCATCGATTCAACCAAGGCTATTTTTGGTGCCAGTGATTTACTTGTTAATGGGCCACTTTATTTCCAAGCCAATAGGCAAGCAAATGGATCACCCTATTTGATTAATGAGGAGTTTAAACAAGGAACCGTATTTACAGATGAATCGGAATATCATAATTCATTGTTAAATTATGATATTAGTATTCAAAAGTTATTGTTACTTATTACAACCTCCAATGATTCAAGGGTAATTATATCATTAAGCGATGTGTTGATTGATTCATTTATGTTTTCTGGTTACTTTTTTGTTAATCCGGCAAAGATTGGATTAGTAAGTAATTACAAGTATTTACATAAGATAAACAATGGAAAGCACACCATGTATATTGGTTATCGAAAAGACTTTATCAATAGGTTTAATAATACAAATCCGTATGGGAAATTTAGCAGCCCGAAAAGATCTGTATTTGTTGCCAATAATGGTAGGATGAACCATATTGTTAACAAAAAGGCATTACTAAAACTCTTCCCTAATATCAGTAAGGAACTAGTAGTTTTTATACGTAAGAATAAAATAAAGCTAAAAAAAACATCCCCTGAGCAGTTGGCAATATTAATGGAGTTTATTAATAATAGTTATGAAAAATAGAAATCTTTCAATATTAATATTCCTCTTACTGAGTCAGTTTATTTCGGTTAATATATTTGGACAAGCATCACAAAAGTTTGTACCTCTTACTCTTAATAATGTTACATGGACTGAGTTTAAGCATGAAACAGCTATTAGTTTAAATGCTAGATATTATATACAGACCGGCACTTTACCATATTTTCGAGTAAAAGTAAAATCAGATTCTTTAACAGTTGAAGATGTGCTTACAGAAAGTCTTGAAAAGGTAGGATATAAAATTGTATCCGATAATAATGGGTCTTTCTTTATCACTAAGGGTATAAGTTTAAAAACACAACTACCCATTGGCTTTTTTGCTATGCAAACAAGCGTTTCCGAGATTAGTGAAACACAGAAGGACCAAAAAGTTCGAGATGGTAAACTGGTTACAAGTTCTGTTTATGTTGCAAAAACCATCGTAATTGGAGATGTAAAACTTAATCCGCAGAAAAGAAAGTGCCTGTTAACTGGTTATGTTACCGGGAGTGGAGATGCAGGCCCCATAATTGGTGGCACTATTTACATCGATGAGTTAGAAACAGGGACTGCAACTGATGAAAATGGATATTATCAACTTAAATTATTACCGGGTAAGTATACACTCGTATTTAAAAGTTTGGAAAGCATTGAAAGGAATGTCAAAATTAATCTTCTATCTGATGGTAAACTTGATATGAGTCTTGATCAAAATTTGTATGTATTACAAGAAGTTGAGATTAGATCAGCACAAGAACATAATGTAAGAAGTACACAAATGGGTTTTAATAAGTTATCAGCAAAAACCATTAATGAGATTCCAGTTGTGCTTGGTGAAAAGGATGTTATAAAAATTGCACTATTACTTCCGGGAGTAACAAGTGTTGGTGAAGGAGCGTCGGGATTTAATGTTCGGGGAAGTCCGGCTGATCAAAACATGTTTTTTGTTGAAAATACACCTGTTTATAATACATCACATTTGTTTGGATTCTTTTCTGCTTTTAATCCTGATGTGATTGATAATTTTACACTGTATAAAGGAAGTATTCCAGCTAAGTTTGGTGGTAGACTAAGTTCAATTTTTGATATTAGTACTAAAACAGGTAGCATGGACAAATTCTCGGCACGTGGAGGTATCAGCCCAATTACTGCTCGTGTAATGGCAGAAGGACCCATTGTTAAAAAGAAGATTAGCTACATAGCTGGTATTCGATCTACATATTCCGATTGGGTGCTTAGGATGGTCAAAGATCCTGAAATACGAAACTCAAAAGCATATTTTGGTGATGCTGTTCTTGGTTTTGATGCGAATATAAATGAAAGTAATAAGCTTAAACTGTTTGGCTATTATAGTGAGGATAGGATTAAACTATCAAATAGTACCAGTTACCAATTTAAAAATCAAGGAGCTTCGGTAAACTGGTCGCACGGCTTTAGGAATAAGCATGATCTTAATGTGTCATTTGTATTTTCTGATTATGAATTTGAAGAAGAAAATTCTGAGCTAACCTTTGCCGCATATAAACAAAATTATCGTCTTTTACATAATCAACTGAATGTTGATTTAAACCTTCAGCCCTTTGAAAATCATACCATAAATACAGGTGTGTCGGGTGTATTGTACAGGTTAGATAGAGGGTGGCATAAACCTCTAAATGATCAGTCAGGTGTTTTACCGATTGATTTTGGAAAGGAAAAAGCCCTGGAATCAGCAGTGTACGTAAGTGATAGTTGGAAAATATCGCCTTTAATTACCTTGCTTGGTGGATTAAGGTATAATTTATATACCTATCTTGGACCTCAATCGGTATATACCTATATGCCCAATTCACCTATGTCGCCAACAACTATTACTGATACCCTTAACTTTGGAAATAACCAACCAATTAAAACATATGGTGGATTGGATTATAGATTTTCTGTAAATTTTTTATTGAATCCAAATATGTCGATAAAGGCTGCGTATAATCGCCTTCATCAATATATTTTTATGTTAACAAATACGATTGCTTTATCACCATCTGATAAATGGAAACTAGCCGACTATAATATAAAACCAATGGTTGGCGATCAATTTTCGTTGGGTTATTACCTGAATTTTGGTAAAGATTTTGAGGGATCGGTTGAAGCTTATTATAAGAAAGCACATAATTTAGTTGAATATAAAGATGGTGCTGATTTAGTAACCAGCAAGATTGTAGAGTGGGATGTGCTCCAGGGTGACTTAGATGCATATGGTATTGAGTTTATGATAAAAAAACCCTTTGGTAGATTTAATGGATGGGTAAATTATAGTTATGCACATTCATCGGTTTTGGTTAATAATACAACTACAGGAGAAAATATAAATTTTGGACAACGTTATCCCTCTAATTTTGAACATCCTCATACTTTTAATTTGGTGACTAATTTCAAAGCATCACGCAGATTAATTTTTTCTGGGAATTTGATTTTTTCAAGCGGAAGACCAATAACTTATCCAGCTGCTATCTATTACCTCGATGGTGAAAAAGTTCTTCACTATAGTAAGCGTAATGAATATAGAATCCCCAATTATTTTAGAATTGATTTAGCTGTAAAGCTTGAAGGTAATCTGGTTTCCAAAAAATTGGCACATGGAGTATTCATATTTTCCGTTTATAACTTAACTGGTCGCAAAAATGCCTACTCTGTATATTTTAAATCAGAGAATGGAATTGTAAATGCCTATAAAATGTCAATATTTGGAACTCAAATATTTTCAATTACCTATGATTTTAAATTGGGGAATTATGACGACTAGAGTATCAATATTATTTGTGATTGTTGTTTTCTTTTCTTCATGTGTTGAGAAGTATTGGCCTAAGGTTGACGAATATGCAGATGTAATAGTAATAGATGGATTATTGACAAATGTTATTGAGCAAACAGAAGTTAATCTTTCATATTCTAGCTCTGTTAATGTTGGACAATTAAACCCATTATCAAATGGGATTGTGTATATTGAAGATAATAATCAAGTTAAATTTTCTTTCGTTGAGTCGTCTCCAGGTAAGTATATTCCGGAAGATGCCTTATTTCAAGGTGTAATAGGTAATTCCTACCAACTCTTTGTAGAATTGCCCGGAAACAATACCTACCAATCTGATATATGTATACTTCTTGAACCTGAACCATTGGATTCTGTATTTGGAGTGGAAGAAACACGAGTGGTACCCAATAGGTATTTACCTCAAAATGGAATTCAGTTTTATTTAAATAATCATACTAATTATTCAGACACGGTGTACTATTTATGGAGACTAAGCCATACATACAAATACCAGGCTTCTTTTGATATTGATTATACATGGGAAGGTGATTTTTATCTAAATCCAGTGCCCGATACATTTAGAAATTGTTGGCGTACATCTAAAATACTGGAAATATTTACATACACAACCAAGTATCTACAACAACCAGTGCTTAATAGATTTCCTTTAAATTTTGTATCAACGGATGGTAGAGAGTTGACTATTAGATATAGCCTGTTGGTTAGTCAGTTTACCGTATCAAAACCTACATTTGACTTTTGGGATATATTGCGCCAACAAAACATTAATCTAAGTAACTTGTATGCACAACAGCCATTTCAAATTAAGGGAAATATTAAGAATGTTAATAATGAAGACGACGTTGTACTCGGGTATTTTACTGTGGCAGGTGCCACAAACAAACGAATTTATATAAATCGTCCGTCAATACCCTTCAATTACCCTATTTGTGAACCAGATTACACCTCGATGAGGTGGATTATTTACGAGCCACCTAGTACCTGGCCAATTTATCTTACACAAGATCAAAATACAGGTGCAATAGGTATGGGTGCAATGGAGTCGTGTTTCGACTGTAGGTTAGATGGGGGAGAATTAACCCCTCCGGATTTTTGGGAAAATTAAATTATTTGCTATGTTATCAATCTATAAAAACTTTATAATAACCTCTTTTATTGTTCTTTTTGTCTCAGTAAATGGTATATCACAGGTTGTGCAATTCGATAAGGAGGAGCATATTGAGCTTTTAACCGATCGATTATACTATGTTTCTGGTGAAACAATATGGTATACAGCATACTATTCTATGGATAAAGATTATCCCGAGACATTAAGTAAAATTATGTATGTTGAATTATTTGACAACAATTTAAGGGTTGTGGCATCGCAAAAAGTTGAGATACATGATGGATTAGCCAATGGAAAAATATTAATATCAGAACAATCGATAACCGGATATTATATTTTGAGGGCATATACACGATATCAAGAAAATAAACCTATTTCACAAATGGCTACAGTTGTACTATCAATAGTAAACCCAAGCCATCCATTGCCTGCAATTCAATCAACAGATGCAAACAATATTGTTTCATATGCGAAATTGCCAAATGGAAGTTTGGCATTTGGTATTAGTAGGTTAATGAGAAACAGAGTCGAAAGTATTAACCTGTTAGTTAATAATGAGATAATTGGCGTTCGTCCTAGATATTTTAGCAATGGCATTGGAAGTTTTGATTATAAAATGAAACAGGATGCTGAAGTAAAATTGCAAATAGGACTAAATAATGGTGATACTATTATTAGTAAAGCGTTTACTCCTGAAAAATCTTATCCACATATCACCTCTTCAGGGACTACTGATGGAATATTGTTTAATATCACTAATAATACTTTTTTGGATGAGGAATTGTTTTTTTATGTGAATGATATTTATGGAAATGATTTGTTTAGTGGTAAAGTAGAAATAGCTAATGGTGTAGGTAGAGCAATGCTTCCTCACAAAAAAGTACCCTCCAATGTATATTCTATAGTATTGCATGATAAAGATAATAATCAAATAGGTAGTTCTCATCATTATATTCCAAGTTGTGCTAAGAAAGTTGGAAATGATCAAAAAAGGAAAGCAGTATCACCCAACAGTAAAATTAGCTATAATATTGGCAACATAGAAGATAGTGAATTCCCAATCTCTGTTTCCTTTGTTCTTGATGGAACGGGATCTAATTATACAGGCATCATTCCGGATTTCTTAATTAATAATCCTCAACTCATTAGCACTTATTTTGGTAATGATTGTATCGACTCTTCAACTTTTCATCAAATTGAAATTGCTTTGGCATTAACAAAAGAAGTTGTTTTTAATAAAATCATAGAAAATAATCGGGCTACTGAATCATCAATTGCTGAATTTGTTGGGTTGACTTTGCAGGGTAGTTTGGTAAGCAACGTAAGTTCAGAAACAATAATAGATGAACTTGTCTATTGTTCTGTTCTTGGCGATATGCCACAATTTCATACAGCTAGAACACTTGCTAATGGCAAGTTTGTTGTCCCATTAATTAACTATTCTGGTATTAAAGATGTATATATTGGGATAGATGAATCAAAGAAAGGCGAGGACATTGAAATAGTAATTGAAAATGGATTTTGTAAGGAACCACCAATTTGGTTTTCAACTTATTTTAGCCCAGATTCATCTACCCGTGATTTAATAACCCAGATGTATTTTAACCATCAGGTAATCAGTGAATTTGATGTTAATAATGAGCAAACAATAGAAAACGAAAATAGAATACGGCCCATATTTGGTGATAATCTAAAGGAAATACTTCTTGCAGATTATGTGCAACTGAATTCGGTTCCTGAAATAATTAATGAGATTGTACCATATGTTCGAGCAAGAAAAAAAGACGGAAATTTCAATCTTATTGTACTTGA
Source organism: Bacteroidota bacterium (assembly GCA_016845105.1). Taxonomy (GTDB): domain Bacteria; phylum Bacteroidota; class Bacteroidia; order Bacteroidales; family F082. The sequence continues at coordinate 18,478 of JAERTF010000039.1, forward strand.
TGATCAGTTAAACATTAAGTATGAAAACCCCTTGCTATTTGTTGATCAAATACCATATTACAATATTAATGCTTTGATGGAGCTACAACCAACTGAAATCGAGTATATTGAGGTTGCGGCACATAAATACATGTATGGTAATGAGCAATTTAATGGTATTTTGTCTGTTTCAACAAATACACGAAACTTTGCCGGATTACCACTCTCTGAGAATGGAGTTTTTGCTGAGTACAAAGGTATTGAAGATGAAGTTAGTTTTGTCCCTGTTAAACTAAGCCCTGATGATGAATCAATACCAAACTATTCAAACACAGTATTTTGGAATACTATTGTCGATAAAAATGAAATGAATGAGGTTGCTATATATACTCCATCGAATATTGGTAAATATAACCTTGTTATTTATAGTTTTTCAAAAAAGAAAAAGATAGATTCGAAACAAATTCAAATAGAATAAGTTCCATAGCTGAGCATGGATATATAAATCATACATATGTTAATAACTAGGGTAAAGAAGTAAAAATTATGATGATTTAACTAGTTGATAAAATGAAAACTCAAAACGTAATATATATTTTAGTTATAATTTTAATATCCAATTCATGTGTCGATAAGTTTTGGCCAGATGTTGATAAATATGAAAACGTGTTGGTGGTTGATGGACTTCTATCTGATAGCAATGATCCTACAACGGTAAGATTATCATATTCAAGTTCAATAAATTCTGGCGATTTTATCCCTGCAGTTGGTGGAGAGTTATACCTTTCCTCTAGTATACAAGATGATGTATTTTTTGATGAAACTGAGCCTGGAATATATATGATTACAGATACTTCATTCAAAGGAATTCCGGAGGCTTTCTATCAGCTACATATCAAGATGCCAAGTGGAAATATCTATGAGTCGGAAATGTGTAGTATGCCATTATCTTCACCTATTGATACTATTTACAATGTTTATGAATCAAAGCAAGTATATGTTGGTGGAATGGAAGAACATGGACTACAGTTTTATCTTAATAATCACAGCGACTCTTATGATACATGCTATTATCTTTGGAAATTGAGCAGTACATTTAAATATCAAGCATCGTTTAGAATACACTATACATTTGAGGGCGAGTTTATTCCCTATCCAAATCCCGACTCGCTTCGCACTTGTTGGTTTTCATCAAAAGAAAATGATATTTTTATTTTTTCAACTCAGTATTTTGATGAGCCAATTGTTAAAGATCTTCCATTGAATTTTGTTTCTACAAGTAATAAAAGCCTCAGTATACGGTATAGCCTGAACGTTAATCAGTTGTCAATATCAAAAGATGCATATGATTTTTTTAATGCTCTTAAACAACAAAATATTGACCAAGGAAATATGTATTCAAAGCAACCCATCCAGATTAAGGGTAATGTGGTAAGTATTAATAACAAAGAAGAGCCTGTGCTAGGATATTTTGTGGTTGCTGGTTCAACGGAAAAGCGAATTTACGTTGATCGACCAAAAATTCCTTTTACATATGTTGAATGTACACCCGATTATGATTTGAGGTTTATTAGATTTGAGCCACCAAGTGCATGGCCAATTTATATTGTTGATATTATGTTCACGGGATGGGCCATGGGGCCTACTAATAATTGTTTCGATTGTCGTTTAGATGGTGGTTCATTAACACCACCAGATTATTGGATTGAGTAGTTTGATTCCAAAAATAAGTAACTAACTTGGTTCTTTAATTTGCAATTTAAATCCAATTCCATGCACATTACTTATTTGAACGTTTGGATCAGGTTTTAGATATTTCCGGAGTTTTGCAATAAATACATCCATACTTCTTCCAATGAAGTAATCATTTTCACCCCATATGGCTTCCATTGCAATTTCACGAGGTAACAAATTGTTTTTATTAATACAAAGCAGTTTAAGAAGTCCCGACTCCTTACGAGTCAACACTCGTTCATCATCACCAAAGCGTAATATTAGATTTGAACTATCAAATACAAATTTACCTAAGTTATAGGTCTCGTTTACAGGTTCGGTGGCCGACTGGTAGCTCATTGTACATCTTTTCAGAATAGCCTTAATTCGCAAACTTAGTTCCTCTGTGCTAAATGGTTTGGTAATGTAATCATCGCATCCATGTTCAAACCCTTTAATCCTATCCTCTTTTAAACTTTTGGCAGTTAGAAAGATAATTGGAGTTAACTGATTCATCTCTCGGATTTCCTTAGCAGCTGTAAAACCATCCTTTTTGGGCATCATTATATCCAGAATTACCAGATTATATGTATTATCAGAAAATAGTTTAACTCCTTTTTCCCCATCTTCAGCATGATCAACTTCGTATCCAACCATTTCAAGATAATCTTTGAGTATCATACTTAAATTAGGATCGTCCTCAACAAATAGAATTTTTATTTTACTTTTTATCTTATCCATAATTTTTGTTTTTTGAGATGTTACTTGGGAAAAATAGTTCAAAATTGGATCCTTCACCAAGTTCGCTACTGAGCTCAATGCGTCCACCAAATTGATCCACAATAGTTTTTACATAATATAACCCCAATCCAAATCCTCGAACTTCATGTATATTTCCTGTTGGTACTCGGAAAAGATTTTTGAATATATTTTCCTGATACTCCTTACTTATTCCAATTCCATTGTCCTTTACAGATATAACAATATTGCCACCAACATTGTAAGTTCGTACAAAAATAGTAGGGTTTACCGGACTGTATTTTATGGCATTGTCTATTAGATTGTAGTAAATGTTTAAAATATGCGATTTGTCGGCCATGAAATAAGGGTTGGTTGCCTCTAATTTCAGGTTAAATTTAATATTTTCATCTTTAATTCGAAGTTCAAAACTATTCATAACAGTTTTAATCAATTCGTTGGCATTAACTTTTTTGATTTTAAATTGATGTTTACCACTTTCGAGTATTGCAACTTGTAGCACTTGCTCAACCTGACTCTGAAGTCTGTTATTTTCATCAAGAATGATGGAAGAATACTTTCTTAACTTGTTTTTGTTTGTCATGACTTCCTCCTTTTGAATCATCTCAGCTGCCAATGATGATGTAGCTATAGGAGTTTTAAATTCATGAGTCATGTTATTAATAAAATCGGTTTTTATTTCAGAGACTTTCTTTTGATGAAGGATAGTTAATATTACAAAAATGAAGCTAATAATTAGTACCAATAAGAATAGGATTGATAAAAATACCCATAACTCCATGCGATGCAACAATATATGAGTTTTGTTAGTGAAGAAAATGCTTAAGTAGTAATCTCCAGGTTTATAGATGCTTGCAAGAGAAAACTGATATTGCGAATCGAGTAGTTCTCTTTCAGCTCCTTCAAAATTGCCTATAACAAACCTATTATTGTATTTACTATATACCCCATAATGATATTTTGTGTTGATTTCCATGCATTTAAGCTCACTCCAGATGATTGAGTCAAGAATTTTACCATCAATATAATCATCAATGCTTAACTTTTCTTTTCGGCATGAAAGAGCTATAAGTCTCTGCTGAAACACAGAATCGGATTTGTTCTGAAGGAACTGGTTTATAACACTCTTTGTTGCGATGCGAACACTATTATCAAATTGCTCCTCCTTAAACATAAATGCTGTTCCAACCCAATATATTTGTGTGAGCAATATACCTGCCATAGCAGCAGATGTTATAAATATTATTATCAGAATGGTTTTTCTCTTCATTTATGTCTTACTTTGCAGTTCAAAAGTACCTTGAAAATGTGGATAATAATAATTTTAACATATTGTTAACACATATTAACACGGCATTAACAAGGCGTTGCAATAGTTACGCTTAGTTTTGTATCAGTAAATTTATCTAAAAAAAGAATTATGAAGATTAAAGTATTAGCATTAACGTTTAGCTTAATTTTTTTCACAAGCATGGCAGCAACTAGTTTTGCACAAGTTATTTCTTCAACCACAAATATCACAGTTGTGGATGTTGATGACGATAAAAACAAGAATAAAAAGAATACAAAGGCAAAAACAAAGGATTGTAAAGATGCTAGCAATAAATCATGTAAAACAGCCAAGAAGAGTTGTTGTAGTAGTAAAATGCTAAAAGATGATTCTTGCAAGGATAAAAAATCCGGTAAAGAAACAAAATCCGATAAGGATAAAAGATAGCTTTTTCATTAATTAATTTGGTTTGAGCCTTCTGATGAAAGTCAGAGGGCTTTTTTTATTTCCATAAATGGGCTTCTTTGGGATCAAGCTGAATTTCTGGGGAAATCTCAAATTATTCATTAAATTTTAGCAAATAAATTAATTCCTTAGTGTGCCTTAGTGATATCCTTAGTGTGTCTTTGTGGTAAATAAAGATTAAACACAAAGGTGCACAAAGGTTTTCACAAAGGTAACACAAAGTAAATACTTTACTATATGTATACTTGAGATTTCCGTTAACTTTGTATTAAACGAAGATATTTATCAAATCCCC
>JAERTF010000040.1 GCA_016845105.1 Bacteroidota bacterium
GTAACAGTTAAGCTGCATTTTAAAAAAAGCTGGACTCCAGTTTCTTTTTCCGATATAGTCATGTCATGGAAAAAGAAATCAGAATTCAAGGTCGGGATCTAAATTCAAATGATATTCAACTGATCAACGATCTAATAGAAAATAATCCCGCTCTTAGCCGCAGACAATTATCAATTAAACTATGCGAAAAATGGAATTGGCGCAACGCTAAAGGCCTGTTGAAAGACATGGCGAGTCGTTCCTTAATGCTAAAACTTGAGCAACGAAACCTCATTCAACTTCCTCCTCGGAGGCAAGTTCCAAGCAATAGGATGTCTCAAAAGGAGATCTTTTATGTTGCCCATGATAAAATCCCCATCGAGATTCCATTAAAAGAAAGTGTACCATTAAAAATAATCAATGTTCATGATGATCGAGAATACGACAATCTTTTTTCCTGTTTAATGAACCTTTATCATTATTTAGGATACAAGAGCAGCGTTGGCGAAAACATGAAATATATAGTCCTGGATCGTCACGGGCGGGTTTTGGCATTGGCCTTATTTGGATCAGCTGCATGGTCAGTAGAAAAAAGGGATCGTTTTATTGGTTGGACAACACAAATAAGAGAAAACAGTCTCCAGTTAATTACGAATAATACGCGTTTTTTAATCCTTCCCTGGGTCAAGATAAAATACTTGGCGAGCCACATATTAAGTCAGATTGGTAAACGAATCGCAGGCGATTGGATAACACGCTACGGACATTCGGTTCATCTATTAGAAACCTTTGTCGATAAGGAAAAATTTCAGGGAACATGTTACCAAGCTGCAAATTGGATTAAAGTGGGAGAAACAAAAGGAAGAAGTAGAAACGATCGATACAAAAAACTTAAAGTGTCACATAAAGACATCTATCTATACCCTTTAACACGTCAGGCATGGAAACGATTAATCCGACAACCGATTAATGGATTCAGAAACAATCTCTGATGTTTATAATTTAGACGACTTGGATGAAATTGCATCTTTTTTATCGAATGACTCGTATTTAAACATTCAGGCTGAAATAAAAAAACAAAAAGTATCCAGGCCCCCAGCATCCGGTATTGGTGTAGATCATCTTGCCTACATTCCACGCACCTTGTCTGAATGTGTCCGGAAAATTAAAAACCTACTAAATCAATTAGCCTATTTCCGGCAGTACTGTTTATTACAAGAAATATCGGAGCGCAGAACCAAACAAGAACTTAAAAAGGCGCTTCGAGAGAACCAAAAATTGAAGGTTCAAGTAAGCGAGCTGGAGGATGATTTATTAAGAGCCCGAAACCAGCTACATTCAGCGTTCGGTCTTAAAAAAAAATCATGCGGGATCAACATAAACATAGGAAACGAAGCGGACCCGAAAAAAAAGACAAAAAAACGGGGAGCACCCATCGGGCATATTGGGAGAACCCGACCAATCCCTGTTAAAATTACACGAAAGGTGGTTGTTCCTCCTCCTAATCATTGCCCATATTGCAATTCTCAAAAAATAAAAACGGAATCAGAATATATTTCCAAGTATACTGAAGATATCCCGGAAGTGGTAAAGGAAGTCATTGAAACCCGTTACTTAAAAGGACAGTGCCTATCTTGCCATCAGAAAGTTGTCGCAGAAAAAGCAACCAGCGGACCACCTGTGGATATTGGCCCCAACCTGATCAGTTTGTTAACTGTATTAAGGCAACAAGGCGGCGTTTCCTACCGAAAACTGAGCCGATTGAGTACGGAATGTTTCAAAATATCACTAAAACCATCCGGTGTATTGGGGATTATTTCCCGAGTCAGCAGGCGACTGGAACCTTTTTATAAAGGAATAGAAGCCAGTCTATTTACTCAACCTGTTATTCATGGAGATGAGACCGGCTGGAAAATGGATGGCCAAAGGTGGTATCTTTGGAGCCTATGCAATAAATACTTAAGCTATTTCCATTTAAACCCAAGCAGAGCGACAAAAGTTGTGAGTGCTATACTTCCCAAAGATTATCCGGGAATATTCCACAGTGACTTTTATGGTGCATATAATATTTATCCCAATACACAAAAATGTTTGGTGCACTTAATGAGGGATGTCAATAATGAACTGGACATCAAACCAAAAAGTACTGTTTTAAAAAAAATGAAACAGCAAATAAAGCAAATAATCAAAAAGGGACAGCAAATTCAAAAACAGAAAAAATCCCTCAAAAAAGAACAACAAAAATCAAAATTAAAAGAAAGATTATTGAAACTCTGCCAGTTAAAAAGCTCAGATAAAAAGACCAAAAACCTGATTGCCAGAATCGACCGCCATCAGGATCATCTTCTACAATTTGTAAACCATGAAGATGCAGAGTTTCATAACAATAGGGCGGAACGAGCATTAAGGCCTGCTGTAATTTTCAGAAAAGTATCCTTTGGAAATCGAACGGAACAGGGAGCGGAAAACTTTGCAATATTAAATTCAGTACTTGAAACCGGAAGACTAAAGAACAAAAATATCAACCAATTTATTCACTTTGCTATTTCTGCCCCATCCATAAGTCCAAACACAATCAAAAAGTTTTTGCTTGATTCATCATAGCCAACTACACTTTCAGAAACTCCCTTTTTAAATAGTTGGTTTAATCTCATGTAAAATATCATCAGAAGACTTTTTCTGTGCAAAATTCCATAGGCAGCTTAACTGTTACGTTAGTATATTCATCAATTGAGGGCTTAAGTCAAATATGAGAAATTTATGAGTAGATTAGCTAGGGTAGTGTTGCCAGGGGTTGTTCATCATATTACACAAAGAGGTGTGCGATCTACGGATATTTTTTATTCTGCAAAAGATCGCGAAGAGTACTTGTTTCTTTTAA
>JAERTF010000041.1 GCA_016845105.1 Bacteroidota bacterium
GTGCGCTAATTATTTATTTATTATTTGACGGCTAATTATGAATTAAAAAAGTATACCAAATTGTTAAATTTAATATCTATCTGATTATCTGGATGTTTGAGATATCAAAATAATACACTAAAAGGTTGCGAGTTATAAATAAAGTTTTTATTTTTGCAGCCCAAAATTTTGAGTAAAAGAGACAACGTATGTATTTAAGTACTGAAGAGAAAAAAGAAATTTTCGAAAAATACGGTAAAAGTAGCACTGACACAGGTTCTGCTGAAGGACAAATTGCCTTGTTTACCTATAGAATCAAACACCTTACAGGTCATTTGAATAACAATAAAAAAGATGTGTTCACCCAAAGGTCCTTAATTAGACTTGTTGGTAAAAGAAGAAGACTACTTGATTATTTAAAAGAAAAGGATATTGAAAGATATCGTGCAATTATCAAGCAACTTAGTCTAAGGAAATAATAAGCTTAAATAGCTAATGCATGAAAAGGCAATTTACCAATTGCCTTTTTTTGTGTTTTATTAATCACACATTTTAAAAAAAACTATTATATGTCTATAAACCCTATATCCACAACATTTGAACTTGCAGACGGAAGATCGGTTTCGATCGAAACAGGCAAATTAGCCAAACAAGCTGATGGGTCAGTTGTTATAAAAATGGGCAACACAATGCTTCTTGCTACTGTTGTTGCTGCCAATGATGCAAGAGAAGATGTTGATTTTCTTCCTTTAAGTGTAGACTACAAAGAAAAATATGCTGCTGCGGGTAAATTCCCTGGAGGTTTTTTCAAACGCGAAGCCAGACCTTCTGAATATGAGATTCTTATTTCACGTCTTATCGACCGTGCTTTACGACCTCTTTTCCCTGGTGATTTTCACGCTGAAACCCAAATGCTGGTTCAACTTATTTCTGTTGAAGAAGATGTGAGTCCTGATGCACTTGCAGCTCTTGCTGCTTCATCTGCATTAATGGTTTCTGATATTCCTTTTAACGGCCCTATTTCAGAAGTACGTGTTGCAAGAATCAATGGCGAATTTGTTGTTAACCCTACAATTTCAGCCATGGAAGAAGCAGATATCGAACTTATAATTGCTGCCTCAATGGACAACATTATGATGGTTGAAGGCGAAATGAAAGAAGTTAGTGAAGCTGAAATGCTTGAAGCTATTCAGGTTGGTCATGATGCAATCAAAATTCAGTGTCAGGCTCAATTAGACCTTGCTGCATTGGTTGAAAAAGCAAAAACAAAACGCGAATATTGTCACGAGAAAAACGATGACGAACTAAAAGATAAGGTAAAGGAAGCTACTTACCAAAAATGCTATGATATAGCAAAGCAAGGTAATGCAGATAAACATGCCCGTTCGGATGCTTTCAAAGCTGTACGTGACGAATTCCTTGAAACATTTGAAGAAGAAGAAAGAACAGAAGTAACCGGATTGGTAAAAAGATATTTCCATGATGTTGAAAAAGAAGCTGTTCGCGACTCAATGCTAAATGAAAACATTCGTTTGGATGGAAGAGCAATGAATGAAATTCGCCCCATTTGGACAGAGATTGACTATCTACCATCAACACATGGATCTGCGATTTTCACAAGAGGAGAAACTCAATCATTGGTAACTGTTACTTTGGGCAGTAAACTAAATGAGCAGAAAATTGACGGAGCTGTAATTTCTGGAAACAGAAATTTTATGTTACACTATAACTTCCCTCCATTTTCAACTGGCGAAGTTAAACGTATGATGGGTGTTAGTCGTAGAGAAGTTGGCCATGGGAACCTTGCCGAACGTGCTTTAAAATATGTTGTACCACAGGGTGAAGATAATCCATATACAATAAGAGTCGTAAGTGATATTCTTGAATCAAATGGATCATCATCAATGGCTTCAGTATGTGGCGGAACATTAGCCCTTATGGATGCTGGCGTTAAGATTTCAAAACCTGTTGCGGGGATTGCAATGGGCCTAATTACCGACACTGATTCTGGTAAATATGTTGTTCTTTCTGATATTCTGGGAGATGAAGATCACCTTGGTGATATGGACTTTAAAGTTACCGGTACTGAAGATGGAATTACTGCTTGTCAGATGGATATAAAAGTTGATGGTTTATCACATGCAATTCTGGAAGAAGCATTGGAGCAAGCTCGTCAAGGAAGAATTCATATACTTGGTGAAATGGCCAAAACCATCAAAGAACCAAGAACTGATTATAAAGAAAATGCACCTAGAATTGAAAAGGTTATTATCGATAAAGAATTTATTGGTGCTGTAATTGGACCTGGTGGAAAAGTTATTCAAGAAATACAAAAAGAAACCGGTGCTACTATAGTTATTGAAGAAGTAGACAACACTGGCGTTATTGATATTATGGCTGACAATAAAACATCAATTGATGCAGCAAAAGATTGGATTGGTGGAATAACAGCAGTTCCTGAGTTAAACAAAACTTATCTTGGAAAAGTAAAGAGTATTGTTGCCTTTGGAGCGTTTGTTGAAATTTTACCAGGAAAAGATGGATTATTACACATTTCTGAAATAGATCATAAGCGTATTGAAAACGTAGAAGATGTATTACATCAGGGAGATCAAATAAAGGTAAAACTTATAGGTATTGACCCACGGTCAGGTAAACTTAAATTATCTCGTAAGGCTCTTATTGAAAGAACCAAAAAAGAGGAATAAATTAAAGTAACCTTTAAATCACATAAACGTATAAGTTTAAGATAAAAGTCAAAATAATATGAGGCAACTTAAGATCACCAAGCAGGTAACAAATCGCGAAACCGCATCACTTGATAAATATTTACAGGAGATAGGTAAAGTTGATTTGATTACTGCTGAACAAGAAGTTGAACTTGCACGTAGAATAAAACAAGGAGATCGCATTGCTCTTGAAAAACTTACCAAAGCAAATCTTCGCTTTGTTGTTTCTGTTTCAAAGCAATATCAAAATCAAGGACTCAGCCTTCCCGATTTAATAAATGAGGGTAATTTAGGACTTATAAAAGCAGCTCAGCGTTTTGATGAAACTCGTGGATTTAAATTTATTTCATATGCTGTATGGTGGATTCGTCAATCGATTCTTCAAGCTCTTGCTGAGCAATCAAGAATTGTTCGACTACCCTTAAATAAGATTGGATCCATAAATAAAATCAATAAGGCTGCTGCCCGACTTGAACAGTCATTTGAAAGGGAACCTAATCAGAAAGAGATTGCCAGCGAACTGGAGATGACCGAAAATGAAGTAAAAGAGTCGCAACGTAATGCTGGTCGTCATGTATCAATGGATGCACCTTTAATACAGGACGAAGACAATACTATGTATGATGTACTTAGAAGTGATGAAGGACCCACACCAGAAACAGGTTTATTGTATGAATCACTTCGTAAAGAAATTGATCGCGCCGTGCAAACTCTTACTCAGCGTGAAGCTGATGTGGTTAAGCTTTATTTTGGACTGGGAGAAGGACACCCAATGACCCTTGAAGAGATTGGCGAGAAATTTGATCTCACCCGTGAAAGAGTAAGACAAATTAAAGAAAAAGCCATTCGAAGACTTAAACACACTTCAAGGAGTAAGATATTAAAATCTTATCTAGGATAAGAAGACAAAGCGTTGGTAAGTTGCCAACGCTTTTTTTATTTTTGCAAAAAACTAACATATGGATCATCTAATAGCACCATCATTGCTTTCTGCCGACTTCAGCAACCTTAAGGCTGATATAGAAATGGTTAACAATAGTGATGCCGATTGGTTTCATTTGGATGTTATGGATGGTATGTTCGTTCCAAACATAAGCTTTGGTATGCCCATTATTAGTGTTGTAAAAAAATACGCAACTAAACCTCTTGATGTACATTTGATGATCCTCCAACCCGAGAGATACATCAGAAATTTTAAAAATGCTGGTGCAGATATACTAACCATTCATTATGAAGCAAGTACACATCTTCACAGAAGTATTGCAGAAATAAAAAGTAATGACATGAAGGCAGGTGTTGTACTTAACCCACATACACCAATAAATGTTCTTGTTGATATAATAGCAGATCTTGATGTCGTACTTTTAATGTCGGTAAATCCAGGATTTGGAGGACAAAAATTTATCGAAAATACCTACACTAAGATTTCTAAGCTTAAAAACTTAATTGAAAAAAATGATTGCAATACTTTAATTGAGGTTGATGGAGGAGTTACCATTGATAATGCACCTAAACTAGTTGAAGCTGGAGCCGATGTACTGGTTGCAGGCAATACTGTTTTTGGTTCAAGCAACCCAATTCATACCATCCAAAAACTTAAAAACTTCTAATCAACCATACACATTATCAATGTACCCATATTTTCGATTAATAAAGCTTTTTGCAAAAAACAAAACAAAAAGAAAACTCAAAATTGGAGATGAAAGTGTACTTCCAATGAGAGTTTGTCTGGCGGATATTGATCCATTTATGGAACTAAATAATGGCCGACATTTAACTATGATGGACTTTGGAAGGTTCGACCTTGCCATTAGAAGTGGTTTGATAAAGGTTGTAAAGCAAAAAAAATGGGGCCTTGCTGTTGCAGGAGCCAGTGTACGATACCGACATCGACTTAAGTTTTGGCAAAAATATGATCTGCATTCACAAATAGTAGGATTTGATGATAAGTGGTTTTATTTTCATCAAAAAACCATAAGAGATAATAAAATTCACTCTGCTGCATTAATACGAACAGCCGTTACCTCCAATAAGGGAATTGTAAAGACTTCTGATGTACTTATGGCAATGGGGTACAAAGAAATTGAATACAATGTACCCGATTGGGTTCTTGCCTGGGCAGAAGCTGATGAGCTTAGGCCTTGGAATATTTAATACCCTTAAATGTTGAAAAATAGTGGGTCTTTTGTAGATTTTTTTCTCTAGAATAGTTTTAAAACTGAATTGAATAATCATCAACATTTTTAAACCATTCTATTTCGTAAGTACTTTTACCATATGTATAGTAACCCAAATAGTAATCGCCTTTAAATTTAAAAATTGTTACAAGCCCTTGGTGACCAGGCATCAGGTTCGCATAATCAGTGATGAAATTAAATGTGTATTTTGTGATCCTTCTTCTCTGATGCTCAAATGAACTTGAATCTATTATACTTGAAAATCCCACAGATATTTTCGTTGAATATGATGAAAAACTGTAGTTTGAAGGGAAATGATATACCGACTCGGGAGCAATTAAATTATCTCCCTTGCCACTAATCATACTACCACCCGACACAATTAAGGTATTTGCTCGTACACCTCCTGATTGTTGTATATTGTTAACTGCACCTAGGTTAATCTGCAAATCAGATTTATGTTTAAAAACCGATATGGAAGGTTTCATGTCGGAGGCCAATCTTAAAAACTTTTTTGTACTCTTTAAATTCCTAATCTTGGGTGTACCGTATAAAAAACCTTGTTTTTCATTTCGCTTATAAACTTCAGAATTTAGGAAGTCAATCCTATTATTTCTTTTCCCGATATAGGTTTTGGCCAATTCCTGGCACCCAAGTTCCCTTATATAAAGTCCTATTTCCTTGTCATTTAAACTCAACTGAAATAAATCATTTTTATAAATAAAAGAATTAGTTGCAGCATTAACCTGCATGGTTTTCGGAATTGTATATTGATTTAATTCATAATTATCATTACTCAAATTCAAGTTCAAAACATAAGTTGATCCATTAAAATAATCAAGGGTAATAATAAGTTTATTGCCTTCTAGATATGCTTTGTTTTTTGAAGACGAAAGATAAAGACTAACAGGCATTTGAGTAATAATCTTTTGAAGTTTTCCCTTGTCAGAGGTAAAAAGCTTATAAAGAGATTCAATCTGCTGATTAGATTTTATTTCTTTCAAGTTATATCTATTAACCAGATGCTTATTTGAAGCAAATAACTTGTTTAATACTAATACATCCGAATTATCACAAATACTTAATATATAAAGGCTATCATTTCTCTCCCAGGAAGCAAGGTATTTCTGGTTACCAGTATTTAACTTATAGTCTAGCTCGCTGGAATTACCATTGGTAAGGTTTACTAAGATATTAATACACTGCACTACTTTCTTATCGCAAAATGTCATAACAAGAGTACTATCATCTCTTAAGTAACTCCCAACATATAGCTTAGTATCATTATTTGACCGTTTTAAGTCAATTTCATTCACAACCTTATGGTTGTTATCCATATAAATAATATTGATACTTCTTCCTCCAATAAAAATAATCGGCAGACCAACTGTTGGATTGGAAGTTATTGGAAAAACTTCTGTTTTTTGGTTAAACTGGATATACTTACTAAAAACAGATAACTGTGAATATCCCAGTATGGAATAAACAATAAACAAGCTAATTAATAATATTCTCTTCATTAAAATTGTAAAATGCAAAAATACCACATTCAAACAATTCCACCTATCAAATAAACAACAACTATGATAGTTTTTAATAACTTTGCTTCAAATAAAAATCTAATCATGAACACAGAAATATTAAAACTTCAACCCGCCGTTGTTTGGCAATACTTTAAAGAAATATTAGAAATTCCAAGACCTTCAAAGAAAGAAGAAAAAATAGTTAAATATTTACTAAAATTTGGGCAAGATCATAACCTGGAAACTATCCAAGATGAAATTGGAAATGTACTTATTCGAAAAGCTGCCACTAGTGGAATGGAAAACAGAAAGTCTGTTGTACTTCAGAGCCATATAGATATGGTTTGTGAAAAAAATAGTGATAAAGTACATGATTTTGACAATGACCCAATTGAATCAATAATTGATGGTGATTGGGTTACAGCAAATGATACTACCTTGGGCGCTGATGATGGCATTGGAATAGCTGCTCAATTGGCTATTCTTGCTTCGAACAATATAGAACATGGACCTATTGAGTGCCTTTTTACTGTTGATGAAGAAACCGGATTAACTGGAGCTTTTGGTCTTAAACCCGGATTTTTGGTTAGTAAAATTCTCTTAAATTTAGATTCAGAAGATGAAGGTCAACTATTCATTGGCTGTGCAGGTGGGCAAGATACACAAGCATGGTTACCTTTTGATTATGAAGAAACTCCAGACAATCACAAAGCATATAAGATAATGGTATCCGGATTAAAAGGAGGACACTCTGGTGATGAAATTGATAAGGGGCATGCAAATGCTAATAAAATTCTCAATAGATTTTTATGGTGTAAGAAAGATGTCCTTGGTTTAAAACTAAATGTATTTGATGGTGGTAATCTAAGAAATGCAATTGCTCGTGAAGCCTACGCTATTGTTTTGGTTCCCGAAGAAAATAAAGGCAAATTAATTGATGCTATTCCAGGATTCAAAGAAATGAGTAGAGCTGAATTTAGTATCGCTGAACCAAGAATGGAAATTACAATAGAAGAAGTATCCCTACCAGATCTTGTTATTGACGACGAATCTTTCACTGAAATGGTAAATGCAATTTATGGGTGTCCGCATGGTGTTATTGCAATGTCACAATCCATTAAAGATTTTGTTGAAACATCAACAAATCTTGCTTCTGTCAAATTCCTTGAAGATGAAATACTAATTACAACAAGTCAAAGAAGTTCTGTTGAATCTGAAAAACAAGATATCACAAATATGGTAAAAAGTGTTTTCACACTTGCAGGAGCAAGAGTAGAAACATCAGACGGATATCCGGGTTGGACACCTAACCCAAATTCCGAGATAATGAATATTACTGTTGGTTCATATAAAAAACTTTTTGATGTTGAACCAGAGGTACTTGCCATCCATGCAGGATTAGAGTGTGGGTTAATTGGTGACAAATATCCCGAAATGGATATGATATCCTTTGGACCAACCATTAAGCGTGCACATTCGCCCGAGGAAAAAATTGAAATAGACACTGTTGTTAAATTCTGGGAATTAACTTTAGATATATTAAAGAATATTCCATCGGAGTAATATAATAGAATACCTATAGTACATAAGCATTTCTGGGTTCTTCCGGCTTAAAGAAGCATGATTTTAATTGGCTAATATTTTTCACATAAAAAATACTCACAAATAATTATGCAAGAGAGAATAGTAATTCTAGGTGGTGGGTTTGCCGGTGTAGAAGCAGCCATCAAATTACGAAAAAAAGGTCATGAAGTTATATTGGTTAGTAACCGAAATTATCTATTTGTTTATCCCATATCGATATGGATACCGGTAAATAAAAAAGAATTTAGCGATGTTGCAATTCCTTTGAAAAAGCTTAGTTATAAATATGGATTTGAATTAATTATTGACGAAGTAATAAATATAATTTCCAAAGAAAATAAGATATTATTAAAGTCACAAACACTTAGTTATAGGTACCTAATAGTAGCAATGGGTATGTCGAAGGTACATACCAAAGGTCTTGAAAATACACATTCTATTTGTGGATCACCACACGAAGCTATTGATATTAAAGATAAACTTGAATCCTTGATTGAAAAAGGATCTGGCAAAATAGCAATTGGTTTTGGAGGAAACCCCAAGGATTCAACCGCTACGGCCGTTAGAGGTGGTCCTGCTTTTGAGTTGATTTTTAATTTCTGTAACTATCTTAAAAAAAGGAATGTACGTGATAATTTCGAAATAACATTTTTCGCTCCAATGGAAGAACCCGGAAAAAAAATGGGAAAAGGGGCATTGAAAAAACTTGGGCTCTTTTTTAAGAGATACGATATAGAAAGTAAGACAGGAGTAAAAATAAAAGAGTTCACCAATGGGTTAGTTAAATTTGCTGATGGTTCAACTCTTGAAAGCGATTTAATTTTATTTATCCCAGGTGGCTCTGGGCATGAAATTATACAAGAATCCGATCTTCCAACTAATGTTGCCGGTTTTATCAATATAGATGATAACTGTAAGGTTAGTGGTATTGAGAATGTTTACGCAATAGGAGATATAAGCGCATTGCAAGGTCCTTCTTGGGCTGCAAAGCAAGGACACATTGCTGAGGTTATGGCTGAAGTAACTGCATATAACATTGATAATCAGATACAAAAGAATGACTCAAGAAAAGGGTACAAAAAACATCTAAATATTATTTGTGTAATGGATACAGGAAATGGAGCAGCTTTTGTTTATCGAAAAAGTAACCTTAGCCTGATGATCCCATTACCATATTTAGGCCATTGGTTAAAAAAAGCTTGGGGATACTACTACATTAATTCCAAGCTCGGGAAACTCCCTCGAATTCCGGGCATGTAAATAACTGGATTGTATAATTATTATCAACTTATTTTTATTCATTTTATTGGAATATATTGATTGTGCTAATATTTTTTTGTCTTGGATAATTGCTTAATTTTGACCATAATTTTTTACAAATGAATGTACTTGATTTTGATATAATCAGGCCTTATAATTTTCAGGAGATTCAGAAGGCAATACCAAGAATTCTAAACGATTCAACATTCCACCTAATGATGGATTATTTGTTTAGTCCGGAGATAAAAGAGGAGCTCATTTCCAATCTGAAAGCAGCTAGTACTGTCCATGAATTTCAACTGGCACTAACACTGCCTTCCATTCAATCAATAATAAAAAAGACCTCGGATGGCATTTCATATTCAGGATTTGAAAATATCAGTAAAAATGGTTCTTATGTATATTTAGCTAACCACAGGGATATTGTGTTGGATTCTTCAATACTTGGAACCATATTATCAAAGCTAGACTTAAATACCCCATATATAACATGGGGTAGTAACTTAATGGTATCTCCTTTAATTGTTGACCTGGGGAAATCAAATCAAATGATTACTGTTTTTAGGGAAGGAAGTCCGAAAGAATTACTTTTAAACTCCCAACGACTTTCATCTTTTATCCGGAAGTCAATACTTGAATCAAACAAACCTGTTTGGATTGCACACAGAAAAGGCAGATCAAAAAATGGATTTGATAAAACTGATGTTAGTATTCTTAAAATGCTAACGCTTTCGGGAAAATCAGATATTATTAGTAAGCTTTCCGAGTTAAATATCACACCTACAGCAATTAGTTACGAATGGGAACCTTGCGATGCTATGAAGGTAAGAGAAATATACCTATCGCGTGATGGTGGATATGTAAAAAGTAAAGACGAAGATTTCAATAGTATCTTAGGTGGATTAACCGGAGATAAAGGTGGAATACACATTGCAATGGGTGAACCCATAAACGATAAGATTAAAAATATTGACTTAAGCACAATTAATAATAATGAGTTTATTATTAAAGCTGCTGAATTAGTTGATGAACAGATATATAAGAATTATAAACTATGGCCTTCTAATTATTTAGCATATGATTTACTAAATAATGGGACCAAGTATTCAGGAGAATATAACAATGATACAAAGGTTATACTAGAAGATAGATATAATCAAACAGCTTCGATAACGAAAGAAGATAATAAAGAAATTCGTGAATTATTTTTGATGCTTTATGCCAACCCGGTTATAAACAAACTTAAATTTTCATATTAAAAGTAATACTGAAAATTAATGATAACAACATATCAGTGATTTTCTATTTTGAGGACAATAAAACTACAGATGGTAACAATATCTAAAAAACCACTGCTTCCAGAAGACTACAAGAAAGTGCTTTTCGAAAATGAAAGAATTATTATTGATAAAAGTACTTTAACGAATATCGAATCATGTTATAATTTTCTTGCTGATTTTGCAAGGAACAAAATTATTTATGGTGTTAACACCGGTCTTGGGCCAATGGCTCAGTATCGTATCGAAGACAGTGATCAAATCGATCTTCAGTATAATTTAATACGAAGCCATTCTGCAGGAGCAGGTAACCCTCTTGATCCAATATATGTTCGTGCAGCCATGATTTCAAGGCTAAAAAGCCTTTCACTTGGGTATTCAGGAATTCATGTGGATGCTATTAAGTTAATTACTAAATTACTAAATAACAATATCATACCTTATATTCCAGAGCATGGTGGTGTTGGAGCAAGTGGCGATTTAGTGCAATTATCGCATTTAGCATTGGTTTTAATAGGTGAAGGTGAAGCTTATTATAAAGGTACTCTTCTGCCGGTAAAAAAAATATTCTTAGAACTTAATATAGTACCTTTAAAAATCAAATTGAGAGAAGGTCTTGGACTAATAAATGGAACTTCTGTAATGTCAGGAATTGGCATTGTAAACATCCTTTTTGCTAAACAAATAATAAACTGGTCAGTGTTGGCTTCGGCAATGATAAATGAAATTGTTGAATCTTTTGATGATCATTTCTCGGTTGTTCTAAATCAAGTAAAGAAACACAATGGTCAGCAAGTAGTTGCAAAAGCCATGAGAGATATTGTAGGTGATAGTAAGTTGATTAAAAAGCGTGAGGACCTTCTATTTAATGGACAAATTTCGGAAAAGATATTTAAGCAAAAAATACAGGAATATTATTCATTGCGATGTGTTCCTCAAATCCTCGGTCCAATTTACGATGCAATAAACCATGCAGAAGATGTATTGGTTGATGAAGTAAACTCTGTAAATGACAACCCAGTTGTAGATGCTGCTAGTAAGCAAGTATATCATGGTGGTAATTTTCATGGAGACTATGTGTCATTTGAAATGGACAAACTTAAAACGGCTATAACAAAATTGTCGATGTTGTCTGAAAGGCAATTAAACTTCTTATTGAATAATAAACTTAATGATATCTTGCCTCCATTTGTTAACCTTGGGACTTTGGGCTTAAACTTAGGTATGCAGGGTACTCAGTTTACTGCAACTTCTACTGTTGCTGAAAACCAAACGCTTTCTAATCCCATGTATGTGCATAGTATTCCTAGTAACAATGATAATCAAGATATTGTAAGTATGGGAACCAACTCAGCATTACTGGCGAAAAAAGTAATTGAAAATACATTTGAGGTACTATCCATTGAATTTCTAACAATAGTACAAGCAATTGATTATTTAAAGGTTGATTCAAAGCTCAGTAGCACATCGATATCTACATACCAAAAGCTTCGGAACTTGGTTCCTGTATTTATTGAGGATTCGCCAAAATATAAAGATTTGGAGCTAATAAAGAATTATCTAAAACAAAATAACCCATCTATAATTTCATAAATGAACTAGTATGAAATACGCATTGATAACAGGAGGTTCAGGTGGAATAGGAAGTGCGATATGTACTCGTCTGGCCAGCATGAATTTTAAAGTTATAATACACTACAACTCGAATAAAGAAGCTGCAAAAAAAACACTAATAAATATAAAAAATGATGGCGGTGAAGGTGAATTAATTCAATTTGATGTTACCAGTAAACGTGCAATTAATAACGCCATAGATAAGTGGAAAGAAAAAAATCCTAATCAATATATATCTGTACTAGTTAATAACGCAGGGTACTCTAAAGATATGCTGATGATATGGATGGAAGACAATGATTGGAATTCAGTTATCGACACAAATTTAAATAGCTTTTTTAACACAACATCTTCACTTTTAAAGGATATGGTGCTTAATAAATGGGGCAGAATTATTAATATTGTTTCATTATCTGGTATAAAAGGATTACCAGGCCAAACCAACTATTCAGCAGCAAAGGCAGGAGTAATTGGTGCAACAAAAGCATTGGCGCAAGAAGTTGGCAGAAAAAAGGTTACTGTAAATGCAGTAGCTCCGGGATATATCTCAACTGATATGACACAAGATTTAGATGAGAAGCAACTAAGAAAACTTATACCTATAAATAGGTTTGGCAAACCTGAAGAAGTAGCCGAACTAGTTGCTTTTTTGGCAAGTGATAATTCATCATATATTACCGGTGAAGTTATTAATATTAATGGGGGACTTTATACATAAACTATGAACAGAGTTGTAATAACGGGGATGGGTATATATTCAACCATTGGCTATAACCTTGATGAAGTTACAAATTCATTGTATAATGGAAAATCAGGAATTGTTTTTGATCAAAGCCGTAAGGACTTAGGTTTTAGATCGGCATTGACAGGTAGTATTAAACGACCAAAACTAAAGGGTGTATTATCACGCAGAATGCGTGTAGGATTACCTGAACAGGGTGAATATGCTTATATCGCCACAATGGAAGCACTTAATAATGCAGGCATAGATGAAGACTTTCTGGACAAAAATGAAGTAGGTATACTCTACGGAAACGATAGCTCATCAACAGCAGTAATTGAAGCTGCAGACATTGTTAGAGAAAAGAAAAACACTACACTTATTGGATCAGCATCAATATTCCAATCAATGAACTCAACTATCACAATGAACCTAAGTGTAATTTTGAAGTTGAAAGGTATAAATTTTACTATTAGCGGTGCTTGTGCTAGTGGATCACATTCCATAGGTTTGGGATATACAATGATAAAACAAGGGTTACAGGATAGGATAATATGTGGTGGTGCCCAAGAAATAAATGCCCTTTCGATGTGCAACTTTGATGCTCTAAATGCTTTTTCTGTACGCGAGGAGTCGCCAGAACAGGCTTCTCGTCCATTTGATCGGGATCGGGATGGATTAGTACCAAGCGGTGGAGCTGCTACAGTAATTATTGAGAGTTACGAAGCGGCCAAAAAAAGAGGAGCACCAATTCTAGGCGAAATAATTGGGTATGGTTTTTCATCAAATGGCGAACATATTTCAGTACCTAATGTTGAGGGACCCGTACGGTCTCTTGAGAATGCACTAAAGGATGCTAACCTAAGACCAGAAGAGATAGATTATCTAAATGCTCATGCAACATCAACACCTGTAGGAGATCTAAATGAGGCGAAGGCGATATATGAAGTATTCAATAAAGGACGTATTCCCGTAAGTTCAACTAAGGGTATGACAGGACACGAAATGTGGATGGGAGGAGCAAGTGAAATCATTTACTCAATGCTAATGGCGCAAAATTCGTTTATTGCCCCTAATATAAATTTTACAAACCCAGATGAGTATAGCGGCAAGCTAAACATAATTACTGAAACCAAAAAAAGTAAAATAGATACTTTTATCTCCAATTCATTTGGATTTGGAGGTACTAATTCATCCTTGGTTGTCCGTATGTTATAGTAGCTCACTCTGACAAATACAATTAATGTTTTCATGTAGCCACCTTTAAAAACTATTTTTATTTCCATTAAAAAATAAATGTTAATTTTGCATACTTTTTTAATATTATAGAATACGAATGAACTCAAAGGAAGTAAAAGAAATAGTAAATGAATTTTTAATTGAAGAGTTTGAACTCGAGGATTCACAACTCCTTCCAGAGGCTCTTATGAAAGATGACCTGGATATTGAAAGCCTTGATTTTGTTGATATTGCTGTAATTATTGAGAAAGAGTTTAGTATTAAGGTAACCAGTGAAGATATTGAAAAGATAATTAAACTTGAAGACCTTTATAACTATATAATTGATCATACCCAAAACTAATGTCATCCTGGGAAGGTAAAACAAGAGGTGGACTTACAGGTTACCAAATATTCCTTTTTTTATTAAAAAACGTAAATTTAAGAGCAGCATATTTGCTCTTATACTTTGTTGCACTATATTATGTGCTTTTTGCTAGTAAGGCAAGAAAACCAATGTACTATTATTTTAATAAAAGATTAAATTTTGGACATCTCAAAACCTTCTATTATCTGTATCTGAACAATATAACCTTTGGTAAGGTAATAATTGACAAAGTTGTAATGATGGCAGGGTTTCCCAATAAATTTACTTTTGATTTTGACGGTGAAAACCATTTGCACTCAATGGCTGAAAGTGGTGGCGGGCTTATAATAGGTTCCCATGTGGGTAATTGGGAAATTGCAGGTCAACTTCTTACCAGAATTAAAACAACCGTTCATATTGTTATGCTTGATGCCGAACATCAAAAAATTAAAAAACTAATACAAAGTGTATCCAATGCAAAAAAGATGAATGTTATTCCCATTAAGGAAGATTTGTCACATCTTTTTAAAATTAAAGATGCATTGTTGGCCAATGAAATAGTCGCAATTCATGGTGATAGATTTTTACCTGGGTCGAAAACAATGGAGGTAAATTTTCTTGGTGCCCATGCTCATTTTCCCACCGGACCTTTTTATATAGCAATGAAATATAATAAGCCAGTAACTTTTGTATCAGCCATAAAAGAAAACAACACTCACTATCATTTTATGGCTACAGAGCCAAAACTATATGCAAATTCCAGATGCCTTGAAGATAGAAACAAAGAGATATACAGAATGATAAGAGACTACACTATTCAACTAGAAAAAACACTATTTAAACATCCTGAACAATGGTTCAATTATTATTATTTTTGGGACAAAACTGAATCCCAATAGATAAAAAAATAAGTTCAAAATATTCTATTAACTAACAACCATATAGTTACAGCGCAAAAAAAATAATTCCTAAAAATCAGTAAATAAATTATGGAAAATTACGGATCCGACTCAAAATCAGCATTACAAGCAAAATATGATGCCCAAAAAATTGCATTTGGCCCAATTATGTTTCAGGCGGCTATGGCATTAAGAAATCTTGGTATTCTTGAATACTTGCTAAGAAAAAAAAGAGTTGGTGGCGATATCAAAACAATTGCAAATGAACTACAGCTCTCGGAATATGGTGTAAAAGTACTATTGGAAGCAGGACTAAGTCTAGAGTTAGTAATTATTAAAAACCAAAAGTACTATATTACAAAAACCGGATATTATGTATTAAGTGACAAATTGACAAAGGTAAATATGGACTTTACACAAGATGTTAATTATGAAGGAATGATGCATCTTGAAAGCTCAATTAAAAAAGGAAAGCCCGAAGGACTGAGTGTTTTTGGTAATTGGGATACTGTATATGAAGCCTTGAGTGAATTACCACAAAAGGTAAGGAAAAGTTGGTTTGCTTTCGATCATTATTATTCTGATTATGCATTCCCGGAAGTACTACCCCATCTTTTTAGATCATATCCTAAGAAAATACTCGACGTTGGTGGTAATACTGGAAAATTTTCGATTTTTTGCGCACAGAATAATGAAAATGTTCAAATGACAATACTTGACTTGCCCGGCCAAGTTCAAGATGCAAAAAAGAATATATTGAATGTTGGTCTTGATAATCGTATTTCAACACATTCACTAAATCTGCTTGACAATTCAATTCCTTTTCCAACCGGTTATGATATTATTTGGATGAGCCAATTTCTTGATTGCTTCTCACAGGAGGAAATCCTAGGTTTATTAAAAAGATCGTATAATGCACTTGGTAAAGATGGTGCCTTGTACATACTCGAGACCTATTGGGATAAACAAGAATTCGAAGCTTCAACTTATAGCCTACATGCCACATCTCTATATTTCACTGCCATTGCAAATGGAAATAGCCAAATGTATCACTCAAATGATATGTTCAAACTTATTGAGAGATCAGGATTATATGTTGACGAAGTTATAGAGAATATTGGTGTTAGCCATACACTTACTATTTGTAAGAAAAAATAGTTAAATGGCAGTTAGTATTGCTAGCTCTATAATTACTACAAATTATCGCATTCGTTTCCTTCATTAAATTACCGAAGCATATTTTTTATCTAATTAGCTAATTAACACCTCTTTTTGTACTATATTTGGATTCAACAAACCAAATATAGTTCAAATGAAAAGAATCGCAACAACAATTTTTATTCTATGTTTATTGTATACGCCCATTTATCTGTACAGTCAAGCAAAATGTAAAGTATTAGTAAAGCCAATCTCCGAAACATACGAGGGCAAATGTAAAAAAGGACTTGCCAATGGAAAAGGCAAAGCCACAGGCATTGATAGTTATGAAGGACGTTTTAGTAAAGGATATCCAAACGGCAAAGGAACATATACATGGGCCAACGGTTCCAAGTATATTGGAGAATGGGAATTTGGAGTTAGAAGCGGAGAAGGCATCTACACTTTCACTTATGAGGGTAGGGACAGTATAGTTGCCGGCATATGGAAAAATGACAAGTACATGGGTCCTGTACCACCACCTCCAATAGTAATGCAGTCTCGAAATGTTCAAAATTATTCATTCATGAAGCAAGGGGATAAAAATACCCTATCCCTTCAAATATATATGAATGGATCAATAAACTCTACCATAGAAGATTTGTCAATTGTATCTACAAACGGCTCCTACCAAAATTTGGGAAATGTTATTGTATTTAGTGAGATAGTATATCCTGCCACCTTTAAGGTAACTTACATTACCTGGAACAAAATGCACACCGCAAAGTTAAATGTAACTTTTGAATTTGAAATTATTGAACCCGGCGATTGGCATGTTAAGATAACGAACTAGTTATAAGTATAATAAAACTATAACTATAGATACGAAAAAACCGTCCTATTATTCAATAAGACGGTTTTCAAATCAGTGGGCGATGAGGGATTCGAACCCCCGGCCCCCTCGGTGTAAACGAGGTGCTCTGAACCAGCTGAGCTAATCACCCTGATTGCTTTTTAAAAGCGAGTGCAAATATACATCTATTTTAATTCCACAATACAAATTATTAATTTTTTTTCAAGATCAATGTAAAAAAATTCAAGGATATAAATTCACATTGGTTTTGCTACATTTGCATTAATAAATCCTTGGTTTGAAATTACTGTTTAAGAAAATATGGATAGTTATAATTCTGGTATTTTTCGTAATATCAGGATGCTCCGTAAAGAAAAACCTATCAGATGGTCAAATACTTATAAACCGCTATTCGGTTAAAATTGATGGAAAACATCCAACCATAAGTAATTCAGAGCTTAAAACGTTATTAAAACCCGACCCAAATAGTAAATTTCTATTTTTTAGGTTTAAGCTTTGGGCCCACTACAAGTACCAAAACAAACAAACAAAGTTTAATCGTTGGTTAAACAAACATTTTAGTCAGGAACCATCTTTGTATAATAAAAAAGCAATGGATGATATTACTCATAAAATGAGCCGATATTTAAACAATGTTGGGTATTTCAATTCAAAGGTTGATTACACAACCTCATTCAAAAACAAAGTTGTAAATATCAGATTTAATATACACCCAAGTAAGCCTTATCGCTATACTAAAATAAGATATGATATAGCAGATACTCTAGTAGATAATTTTTTTAAAAAAGAAATGAATAAGACCCTTATTAAAAGCGGAGATATCTATAATGCATATACACTTGATGATGAACGTGATAGAATTACCAATCAATTAAGAAATAACGGGTATTATTATTTTAACAGAAATTACATTCAGTACATTGTTGATAGTAACTTTATGGATCGAAGCATGAGCATCGATCTGGTTATTAACAATGTAAAAAAACAGGATAATGCAGCACCTGGAACCTTTATTGAAGAAAACCATAACCGTTACTTTATAAATGATGTAACTATTATTCCAGAATTTAATCCCAATAACACTTTAAATTACGATACAATTGTTCATAAGATTGATTTTTGGAAAGACACCAACAATTACACCTATAATTTCCTGTATAATAGCAAAATTCATTTATTACCTTCGGCGTTTAACTCAGCAATTAAAATTAAACCAGGGCAACCGTATTCTGCTAAAAAAGTTCAAACCACTTATCGTAAACTATTTAATTATCAAATAATTCAAACTGCCAATATTAGTTTCGATACTACTAATATGCCTAAGCACTCAAAAATAAATCACTATTATCTTAATTCACGTATACAACTTAAGGACAGCAAGTTAAATGCCTTTTCTGCAGAAGTTGAAGGCACAAATTCAAGTGGTGATTTGGGAATTAGAGGAAACTTGGTTTTTCTGAACAAGAATATTTTTAAAAGAGCTGAAGTTTTCCGAATAAGATTAAAAGGTGGTTTTGAAGCGCAAACCATTAGTGAACCAACAGAAAGCAGCACCGGACTATTTAATACATTTGAAGCAGGAATTGATGGAACTATTTTCTTTCCTAGATTTTTATCTCCCATACGTTTAGATAAATTTAATCAGGAATATATACCAAATACTAATCTAAACTTTGGTTTCAACTATCAACGTCGACCATATTATTCACGAAATATTACAAATCTAGATATTGGATATACATGGAAATCTGGCAAGAGTGTTAATCACATCCTTACACCTATCAATATTAATTATGTTAATATTAACCCAACTCCAACATTCGATTCAATTCTACAAAACGAACCCAATAGAAGATTAAGGGAACAATATTCTGATCACATGATTGTTGGACTTAAGTATAGTTATATTTTCAACAATCAGAATATGATGGCACTGCAACACTTCAACTATTTGCGAGTGAATTTGGAGTCATCGGGTAATTTGTTATATGCTATAAATAAAATCGCCGGTAGCCAGAAGTCTGATAGCGGCTATTATAATATACTTGGTGTGCGATATTCACAATACGTAAGAATGAGTATTGATTTCAGACACTATTATTATTTTTCAAAAAAAACAAATAGTCTTGTTACAAGGATACTTTTGGGTGCTGGAGTACCCCTATTAAATTCGGACGAGCTCCCTTATGAAAAGGGTTTTTATGCCGGAGGTGCAAATGATATGAGAGGTTGGTTGTTCAAAAGCCTTGGGCCTGGAGGTTACTCAGGGTCCAGTGAATATGAAAAAGTTGGGGATATCCAAATTGAAGGCAACATTGAATATAGATTTCCCTTATATGGATTTCTTAAGGGCGCAATATTTACTGACATAGGTAATATATGGACCTACAATAAATCAGAAACATTTCCCGACGGCCAGTTTCATTTTAACAAATTCGTTTCTCAACTTGCGGTAGATGCCGGTTTTGGCTTTAGATTCGACTTTCAGGTCCTTATATTTAGGATTGATATTGCTGCACCAATGAGAAATCCTGCCTACCCAAGTGGCCATAGATGGAGAATAAAATACCTCCAACCCAAGGATTTCGTTTGGAACTTTGGAATTGGATACCCATTTTAAATTACTTTTTTTATGGATAATACTAACAATGGTAAAAACATTAGTGAAGTAATTAAGGAAAACCTAGATTTTATACCAACCAATGACCAATATAATGTTTGCAGACATCTCGGAGCATTTACTTTGAGTAAAAAAGAAAACCCTGTTTACATATTAAAGGGATATGCTGGTACTGGTAAAACTAGTATGATAAGTGCATATGTAAACACTCTGCAACAGTTAAATACAATTTTCGTATTACTTGCTCCCACCGGAAGAGCGGCAAAAGTTCTTGCACAATATACTAAGCATCATGCTCACACAGTGCATCGATATATTTATGTCTTTATGACCAATAAAGATGGAATAACTAATATTGTATTATCACGAAACAAATTAAGGAACTGTGTTTTTATTATAGATGAAGCATCTATGATTGGTGAAAATAGCCAAACAAATAATGTATTTAGCAGAAACAATCTCTTGGACGACATAATGAAATTTGTTTTTTCACAAAAAGGAAACAAACTCATTTTAGTTGGCGACACGGCACAATTACCACCTGTTGGAATTGCACTTAGCCCGGCACTAGATCAAGAATACCTTAGAAACACATATTCAATTACATCATTCGAGTTTGAAATGAAAGAGGTAATGAGACAAACATTTGACTCCGGTATCCTAACCTCAGCAACAACACTTAGAAAAAAAATTGAAAAGAATGAAACGTCTCTGCCATTCTTTACCATTGACGATCAATCAAATGATGTAACGAAGATAGAGGATGCAGCTGCGTTTGGCGACTTGCTTATGGAATCATTTACAGATAGTTCGATGGATAACGGAATTATTGTCTGCAGATCGAATAAGCAGGCGAATATGTATAACAATCAAATAAGAAGTCATATACTTCAACGCGAATCAGAAATAGAAGCTGGTGATTTATTGATGGTTGTAAAAAACAACTACTTCTGGTTAGATAAGGACTCAAAAGCTGGTTTCATAGCCAATGGTGATATTATTAAAATCATTAGATATAAAAAAACCGAGGAATTATATGGCTTTAGATTTGCAGATGTTGATATTGAGTTTGTAGATTATCCTAACGAAGAACAATTGAATGTTAAAATATTACTTGATACAATAACTACCAACGCACCTGGTTTATTGGATCAGGATAATAAACTACTATTTAATTCTGTGGAGGAAGAGTATATGAATTACTCCAATAGAAGAACTCGTATGGCTAAAATAAAGGCAAATCCATACTTTAATGCTCTGCATGTAAAATTTAGTTATGCGATGACATGCCATAAAACCCAAGGTGGACAATGGAAAAATGTTTTTGTAGACAAAGGTTATATTAAAGATGATATTGCTGATATTGAATATCTAAGGTGGCTTTATACTGCAACAACCAGGGCAACACGAAATCTTTTTCTTATTGGTTTTTCTGATGAATATTTTGATAGTGATACAAACCCTAATTATTATTAATTTTACAACTGTGAAATCCATAGTCTTTAATTGATGAATTATGAATATACAAATATTGTTTGCATTATTTACCATTTGTACTAGCACTTTACTAGCACAAGAACCAGGATATCAAACCTATTCAGCTAACATGATTAT
Source organism: Bacteroidota bacterium (assembly GCA_016845105.1). Classification (GTDB taxonomy): domain Bacteria; phylum Bacteroidota; class Bacteroidia; order Bacteroidales; family F082. The sequence goes on from JAERTF010000041.1 coordinate 21,594, forward strand.
AGTTGCTAAAATTGATGGTGAGAATCATGAATGGGAAAATAATAGGATTATGGTAAACCTGAATTATAAAACAGGAAACATCAGAATCGATCTTAAAAACAACGACTTCTACAGTAGTAAACCAGAGGAACCAACACTTAATGATAGCTTAACTGACAATACAAAATATACGTTTAAAGGTATATTACCAATTGAGCAAATCATTAATCAGAAAACCTATAATCAAGAATATACAACCGAGTTACAATTAACTAACGATGATATCGATTTTAGTAATGAGGTAATATTTAAAATGAACATCATGCGAACTAGTCAGCAATCTGGCAGCTACCGAGTGTTCACATTAATTGGTACAATTTATAATGATGAACTAAAACTACCGGCATTTAAGGGATATGATAATGAAGTAGAGATTAGGATATTGTTTAATGCATTTTGGAATAACATGTAAGTAATGTTCATTACTTAGTGATCAATGCAATGGCTTCGGCAGCAATTCCTTCATTTTGGCCAATAAATCCAAGTTTATCAGTAGTAGTAGCCTTTACTGATACATCTTGATAGTTCATATTCAATACTTCTGCAATATTTTTACGCATATGGATAATATTGTCACTTATTTTTGGTGATTGAAGGATTACTACAGAATCAATATTTATTATCTGAAAACCATTTTTTTGGACTACTTGGTAAACTGACTCTAGTAGCTCCAATCCTGGTAAATCTTTATTCCTGACATCTGAACTGGGAAAATGTTGACCGATATCTCCTTGGGCAGCCGCTCCAAGCAATGAGTCAGCTATAGCATGTATTAGTACATCGCCATCAGAAAAACCCAGGATACCAAGATTTGAAGAAATGGAAACTCCACCTAATATTAGCTTGCGGTTTGGTACAAGCTTATGAACATCATATCCTATACCTATTTTTAAGCCGGACATTATTTTGGAGGAGCAGTATTTTTGTTGCCCTTACCTAGATCAAACAATAATGAGAATCTTAAAGTATTTTGCAAAGGATTTTGATCTTGTGTGACAGGAATCAAATAAGAGAAATCCAACCCGAACACATTATAACGTAATCCTACACCCAGCGTAGCATATTTCCGATTTCCTTTTGTTAAATCTTCGTAGAAAAATCCACCACGTAGAGCAAGAACATCCGTATACCAATACTCAGTACCAAAAGCAAAACTAAATTCTCTCATTTCTTCTGAAAACCCTCCAGGTGCATCATACCATGATTGAATCATTCCTTGTATTGGTCCAACATTTGGATCCATGCCTTTTTCGATGATATATGTACCGTCAGGGTTAGTAGAATCAGAATATATTGGAGGCGTAGGTACTAATAACTTATTAATATCTACCTGAAAAGAAAGACTGTTGTAATCATCTAGTTCCAACGTCAATCTTGGCCCTATTCTCAAATTCGTGGGTATAAAGTCTTTTTCGATATTTGTTCCTGAATATGATATCTTACTTCCCATATTTGAAATATTAATACCCCAGGCAAATTGAGCATCCATTGTTTTAAACCAATCAACATCATCTTCCCAGTATAAAGCAATATCTGCAGCAACAGATGTCCCCGGTTTTGTTTCAACACCTTGAACAAATTGCCCTTGAGTTAGATTCGAATATATAAACCTACCTGCTACTGCAATTGATAGTTTATCAGTAAGTACACGTGCATATGTCGCATCAATGGCAAATTCATTTGGTTTGTAAGTACCAATGGGGTCACCTACATTATTAGTAAATGTTATTTCACCAAGTGAAAAGTACCTTAGTGAAGCAGCAAATGTTGACATGGGATTAATTCGTTTATAAAATGACACATATGCTAAATTAATATCATTAACCAGATTTCTTAACCATGGGGTATATGAAAGTGCAAATCCCATATCATCAGCAATCTTTGCATACTTAGCAGGATTCCAATGCATTGAATTAGCATCGGCTGATGAAGCAACACCACCATCACCCATACCTCCAGCACGGGCATCAGGCCCAATCATAAGTAAAGGTACTGCAGTGGTAATTGTATTTAATTGTTGTCCATTCTTTTCAATCTGAGCGTTAACATTTGAAAAAAGAACTGTTGCAATCAGTAATATTAAAATCTTCTGTCTCATCTATTTACTTGTAATTAAAAAAGGTTGCAAACCTAACGAAATATTTTTATTTATATTATGAAATTAACTCCAAAAATGGACCTAAACATATTTATTGCATTTATTGTATGTTATTAACGAATAATTAGGATTATTGTTATTTGTTGATCTTAATTAATTTTTGTTGTTGGACTGTAATATTTCCATACGAATCTTCCACTTCAATAGTATAGATAAAAATACCTGAATCCACATTTGATCCATCCATATTTTTTCCATCCCAAATCAATGGTCCATTCTCAACTGATTGGAGGTTGTTATTTGATAATTCAGTAATTAGGCTTCCTTTCATATCATAAATCCTGACCTTAGAACTGAGTACAGAACCAAATTTATTATGGTCGAAACTAAATTCCGTATAATCAGAAAATGGGTTTGGATAGTTTTTAACATTAAGAAGTCGAATATCAGCGGAATTATCAACAATAAATTCGATAGTTTTTTCTGATGAATTGTTATATAAATCCCAGGCCTTAATGGTTAATGTATGAGCCCCTTCTTCAAGCTCGTTAAATGGAAAAATAATTTTACCCGACTTATATGAGTCGACGTCGATTTGAAAATGCTTATTCATTATAAACTGATTTGAATAATCATTATCAATTACCATTATGATATCACGACCAAGACCATTCCCTGTTGTATTAATACCATTACTATCACTAATATATGATAATAAAACCGGATTGTTGGTTACAACATCGCCCGATTTAAACAAATTATTATTCAAATACATTTCAATATCTGGTCCAACATTATCTATTTCAGCATTTTCGTCAATTCCACCCAAAAGTAACTCATCATAAGCACCCCATGCATCAATAAACTCAACGGTGTCTACAGCATAATATCTTATCTTACCATAACCATATTTATAGGATATATCTTTAGGCACCATAAAGTCAAAACTAAACTCACCATTTTTTACACTTACCTTTCCATCAAATAGTACCTTGTCAAAAAGTGTAAAGTCCTGTGGGTAACTATTTCCATCATTTGCCAAGGTTGTATATGTTGATGCTTTATCTACAACTTTTGGATAAACATAACCGTTGAAATTAGGCATTAATTGTCCGTTGTCATCCTGAATTTCACCAGTAATACTAACGATATCCAATGCCTGTACAGTGTCAGACTTACCTAATGATCTTACTTTTCTATTGGTAGTACCAACTGTAAACTGAGGGTAGGCGAGTGTAAGTGCTGGATCTCCCAATAGAACAAAGTTCAAGTAATTCTCATCTGAAGGTATTTTAGACAAACGAACCAAATCTCCAAGTCTGGGTTTATTACCACTGTCATCATGCAACAAATTTGCATATATCCTACGATTAACAACCTCATTAGCATGTGCATATGCTAACCTAGTGGTTGTTAACAACCCAATTGCACCACCTTTATCATTCAAAAAAACATATTCACCTGCTGATTTAAATTCGGGATCATCGAAGCGACTAAATTCACAAGTTGCGGTAATAATTAATGGCATATTGCTATAATTATCAAAAGCATTTATCATTGGCACATCCAATACCAGTTCATCCGACCATCCAATTAGGCCGCCATGCCCTGTATAGTTCAAAATAAGTGCACCCGTTTCCATTTGCTCATTTATTTTCTTATTCACATCAGGATAACGAAAACCTCCAGGAACCGTAATCTTATTATAAGAATCCAAAAATATCTTATTAATTCCCAAACCTTTGTGTAAGGTATCGCTCATTTCAGCCAATCCTTCTGCTTGTCTTAGATGCAAATTATTATCCCTGTCATCAGCAACAAAACAAATATTTGTTCTCCAATCACCCATATTTAACTTTGACCTGGTTATGTAGGCCTCAATTTTATCTACTGCTGATTTAGCTTCTTCTGCTGTGCTAATTGGAAAACGCCCGATTCCAATATCCAGCTCACCAGATGCACTTGGCCCCTCATAATCATCCAGTAATCCAAAATAATCATCAGTAACAAAAGAGCCAGTTTCACGCAATGATTCCTTTGATTCATACGTGGGAACTAAGTTTGTATTATCATGAACTCGATGCTTATAATCAAATGATGCATCACCAAAAAGTAATAAGTAAGCTCTATTTTGATCAAAAGCTTGTCTTTTATACAGCATCCGCATAAAATTCCTAATCGCACTTATATCCTGAGAACCAGATGAGAATTCATTATAGAGCTGCTTTGGGCTAATACATATTGTTTTTAAACCATCGTGTTCCCTATGAATATTTGCAAGTCTTTCGGCTTCATCTGCAAATTGTTCAGGTCTAATAATAACGAAATTCACCTCCCCTATTCCATGTAAGTTTTGGTTTGGGATTTCTTCATATGAAATTGGCGAATAGTATTCATCACCATTAAAAATGGTAAATGTTTTTAGTGAATCAGTGGGTATGGTAAATCTGTAAATATCATCTTCATATGCTCCAACTACCCGTCGAGGATTATGAATATCTGATATATCCCAAATTATATCATTAGTTGTTGTATTGGATATACTATAATCAGTAATGTTACCAGTTGCGCAAACATCTGGATTACTAAACACCATTTGATTACTCGAAAACACTAGTTCACGTTCTACATTTAATTCAATATAATCAAGCCATGCAATTGCGTTTTCATCATCTGACAGATATACTATCCTAACATCAATTTCATCATCTTCAACAAAGAAGGTTCTGTCAGTACTCGATTTACGGGCAAATATTCCCAGTGAATGACTTACATATCTTATTTTAGTTGAATCAACTATTCTTTCATCATTTATGTATACTTCATAATATGAATCAACAGCAGCTCTACCTATTATATCCATACTTAAAAAAACTGGCTCACCTTTAAGTAAATTTGGAAATTTAAATGAAAAAATTCGCTCAAGAGTGTCACTGGTAAACCTTTCTCCAAACCATTCTTTACCAGTTGACATCATATTCTCATATTCAGATTCATGTACAGAATAATCTACGAATGAATTTACTGATTGAGTTGCATCATCGCCAATACTAACAATATCAGTAATTTGCTTTGCACTACCTCTATCAGGAGTAAAAAAGTAATATGAAGTATCGGAATAAATATTTGTTACGTGATTGTATCTGGATTCAAAAATATTATACCACCATGTGGTAGGCCCCTGTGCATAAAAAAGGATATAATCTTCTGGATCAAACTTACCATCTTCAAAACCCGTAAAATGCACTGAGTTCTCCTGAAGATCATCGAGTACAAGTTTATCATTTAATTCGGTAAGTACTCCATCATAGTTACCAAATATTCCTAATTTATTAACGTCTATTTGTGATGGGGATAAACCCATATTTTCCACATCTTCATAAGATAGTTTATGAACACCTGTATTAGTAATTCCAAATTTAATCCAACTACCAGTCGACAGAACCGATTCGTTTTTATATGTTAAAATGGCATTAGATTCTTTTCTAGTTTCTATGGTTGGCACAAAATCAATAATCAAATTAAACTCAAGAAGTCTGATAATCTGGGATTCATCGTAATTCCATTTAGTTGGTATCACATGAACCATTGCTTTACTTCCAATATAGTTAATTCTAATTTCAAACTCATTTCCTATTAAATCATTATCTGACAAGCAGTTTGATAAGCTATTTGATAATGAGTCTGTTTTTAAATCTCTAATATAGGCTTCGCATTCGAATAGTTCGCCGGGTAAATTAGCTTCATATTTAAAAACAGGGAATGATCCAAATTCAGCAATATTTACAGCACCATCGAAAGTTAAATAAACGACTTCACTATGTTTTGTTTCCTGTTTTATTACATCGTTAAAACAGATATTAACCAATTGATTGATCTGAGCAAAAAGTGCCGTATTAAATAATACAGCTATTGTTATTAAATAAATTTTTCTCATATAGCAACGACAAAAATAATAATCTTATGGTTGGCTCATTAACGATCTACATCATACTAACGGATATAAACTAACTTCGAAGTATCAGTAGCAACAGAACCGGCTTCGTTTGTTACCGTTACACGGTAAACATAAAAACCTCTTGCAATTACCCCACCACTATCAGTAGTTCCATTCCAGACAATTGGCTCCGACCTATGTCCTTCAGGATCTAATGTACTAACTATCTTTTTAATAAGCTTTCCATCTAAACGGAATATATCAATACTTACTTTTATCGTATTACCCGACTGATTATGATCAAAAACAAACTTTGTTTCGTTAATAAAAGGATTTGGATAATTCATAAGATTATCAACAATTACTTCTTCGGAAGATACTACTGTAAAGTCCAAATATGCGGTTGAAGAATTATTATATACATCCCATACCTTTAAACTTAAACTATGATCTCCATCTGGTAGTTCGCTGAAAGGATATGTGATAATTCCTTGATTGTACTTGTTTTGGCTAGCTTCGTAATATTCATTTAGTACATATGTAAGCAGCTTATCTTCATTTATAACGGTAACAATATCATGTCCAATACCATTTCCTGTTGTATTAATTCCACTCGAATCACTAACGAATGCAATTAAATTTGGATTTTGATTAGTTATACCCCCCGACAGAAATGTAGTATCATTCATAAATAAGTTTATTACAGGTCCTTCAGTATCTACCTTTGCATTATCATCAAAACCACCAACAACAATATTTTCGTAATAACCATTTCCATCGGTAACGGTATCACGGAAATAATAACTTATCCTTCCGTCCCCATATTTATAGGCAATATCCTTGGGGACCATAAACTCAAAATTAAAATCGCCGTTAATAATACTTGCTTTACCATTAAATATTACGCTATTTCGAACATAAAAAGAGGTAGATGAACTTTCGTCACCAAAGGTTTGTATTTCTACTTTTTTGTCGTACACAGATGAAAATAATTCCCCATTAAAATCAGTTAGTTTAGTTCCTTCATCATCAGTTACTATTCCTTCAACTTTGACTAACTGTAATGCTCTTATAGTATCATACTCATCCGAAACTACAATGTTGGAATTTATCCTTACGGTTTCGGCAATGTATTCAGGATATGCCATCCTACATGCTGGGTCACCGATTAATACAAATTTTTTGTCGTTTGCGGTTCCATATAATTTAGATTTACGAATAATATCACCAAATCTGGGGTATTCACCATCTATTTTTTTAAACATATTATTATTATAGATGGCTTTGTTTAGTGCTAAATTGGAACCAGCAAATGTGGCTCTTGAGGTAGTAAACAATGAAACTGCACCACCTTTATCATTTAAAAAAACAAGTTCTCCGGCCGATACTCTATTTGGGTCATCATATCGTGTAAACTCACATGTTGCAGTAATAAAAACAGCAAGTTTATCATAGTTTTGCCATGAAATTATATCTGGTATTTGTACAATACGCTCATGCCCCAACCCTATTTCTCCACCGTGACCTGAATAATTAAAAATAAGAGTTCCTTTATTTATTCTTTCGTTGATTGCTTGATTAACGGCGGGTGCTGCTTGTCCACTTGGTGTTGATATTTGTTCATAAGCATCAGCATATATTTTACTTATGTTATAAACTTTATGGTCAGTTTCAATGATATTAGATAATTCTTCAGCATCATCAAGATGCCTGTTGGAATCTCCATCATCAGCCACGAATGTAACCACATTACGCCAAGGCCCCATTACTTTAGATGTATTTACTGTATAATTAATTGTTTTATCAATTGCAGCACTAGCCTCAATCGAATTTGCCACAACAAAACGGCCAATTCCAATATCAACTAAATCATTTGCTAATTCAACTCCTTCACCATCATCTAAAAAACCAAAATAATCATCCGAGGCAATTGACGAAACAATGTCAAGTGATTTTACCGACTCCCAGCAAGGTACAAAGTTTGTATTGTCGGGTAATATATCTTTATAATCGTATGATGCATCACCAAAAAGTAGCAAATACTTTAATTCCTTTCCTGGATCACTGTCGTCGTAGAGCATCTTAGCAAAGTCACGTATCGCGGTAATATCTTGTCCTCCGGACGAAAACTCATTATACACTTTATCAATTGTGGTAACAAGTATACTCATATCTCCCATCGACCTATGAAAATCCGCCAATTCTTCCGCTTCAGCAATAAAATCAGGATATGCTATTATAAGGTAATCAATATTTCTATAACTATGAAGGTTTTGATTGGGTACTACCTCAACAAATTCAGGCGTTAAAAAGGAGTTACCATTAAAGGCAATATATTCATGCAACGATGTAGCATCAGAATTAAATGTAAGACTGTTTGTTTGATGAGTTACAATAACTCTATATGGATTAACTGATGTTGTTATATCCCAAACCTCAATGTTTTGGGATGAATTAGAAAGCGTATACTGAGCTACATTAGCATTTTTCAAATCCTTTCTGAAAATTAACTGATCTCCGGTAAAACTTAGTGAGCGTTGAACATTTATTTCAAAATAATCCAAATACCCAACCGACGTACTTGAGCTTCTATTATAAACAGTGCTAACATCTAACTGGTCGCTTGTTGGAGCAAAACTAAATTCCAAAGTATCTCCTCGGGCATATGTATATCTATCTCCTGTGCTGAGAGGTTGAAATATTACGTTTCCACCAAGATCATTATTCATAAACACGCTAAAGGAACTAGCTGAATATGCACGAGAAGCAAAATACCCTCTGAAATATGCATTTTCAGAATTTTTTATGGTATTGGGAAAATCATAAGTAAAATCATATTCTGTAATATAGTCATAAATCTCTCCAAACCATGTTCTGCCAATACCTGCAAGATTTCTTTCATCAATTTCATGAACAATATAATCTGTAAAATTATTTACTTCTACATCTACAGTACCACCAGGAGGTTGCAGATTTTCAATTCTTTTTGCATTTTCTTTTGTGGATATAAAATAATATGAGAAATCCCTATAATAATTGGTATTATGATAAAATGCATTAGTTGAAGAGTTATAATTCCAAACAACCGGTCCTTCTCCGTAAAAAAGGATGTAATCACCATTATCAAAACTACCATCATCTCCGCCAACAACTTGCATTGGGTTTTCGTATAAATCATCATACCTGAACTCATCATTTTTTTCAGGTAATAAACCACCTCCATTACCAAATAGTGCAATTTTTGATGGGTGTACTGATACATCAAACCCCATTGATGATAACTGTTCGTATGTTAGCTTATAAATACCGCTTTTATCTAGTCTTATTTTATACCAACTTCCATTACTTAAAACACTTGAATTAGCATAGATGGTTGCTTCGCGATCATTAGTTATATCTTCTAATACTTCAATTACGATATCAAAGTCAACAAGTTTTTCATAGGTAGATTTTTCTTCATTCCATCTAATAGGTATTAACTCTACTTGTGCCAATGGCTGTTTTCTGGATCTAATTATTCTAGCTTCAGCAATAACATCTGTTTTAATATATCCTCGATCTGATAAAAGAATTGACTCTTCCGGAGAAGTCTTAATATATTTTTCATTTTTCAAAGAAACATTCAAAATGGCTTCCGAAGTGTGGATTTTAAGTGATGTAAAAAACGTAGGTAACCCACTTGTTTCATGATAGTATGCACCTTCAAAAGAAAGCCTCTCAACAACTAATGCATTATCGCTAAACCTCTGAATATCTGACCAGTTAATTACTGAGTGTATTTCATATTTCAGCGAATAACCTGATAATGACATAATCAATAATAGCAATATCAGAGTGATTTTTCGATTTAACATAATCTTGAAATTAAGGACCAAAGATAATAGTATTGGTATTGTATCGTTTATTTGGTCATATAACGAACACAATACAGTTTTATTTTGTGACATTATGAATAGCCCGTATTTAAGAAAAAATTAACACTGATTCAAAATAATCAAGAAAAAGATCGTATAATTGTGCACTCAAAACTAGAACCAAAATTGTTGTACTGCATGAGAACAAAAAATTGTTTTGTTATAATTGTACTTCTCCTCGTGATGTGGAATGTTGGTAAAGCTCAGGATCCCGAGTTTTCGCAGTATTATGCAAACCCTTTGTATTTAAACCCTGCCTATGCTGGTTCAACAGAATGTGGACGTTTAGGTCTAAATTACCGTAACCAATATCCATCATTGTCCAACGCATACGTTACCTATAACGTAAGCTACGATCAAAATCTTCCAGGAATTAATAGTGGTTTTGGAGTATTAGTTATGAACGATGCCCAGGGTGATGGAGGGCTAGTAAGAACATCAGTTGCAGCATATTATTCTTACAACCTAAGAGTAAGCAGCAATATGAATTTACGATTTGGTGTAAAAGGAGCATATTACCAAGAAAAACTAAACTGGGATAAGTTTATTTTTGCGAGTCAAATAGATCCTACAACGGGTAATGTTAGCCCCAACTCAGGAGAATCGCCACCATCAAAAGATAACATAAATACAGTAGATTTTGCTGCTGGAGCCATATTTAGTCATACCGACAAATTTTTTGTTGGTGTTGCTGTTGATCACCTAACACAGCCTTCACTTTCATTTTATGATAATAGTGATAGTAAATTACCCATGAAGATTACAGTTAATGGTGGAGTTTTAATTAATGCCACAAATGGTGGATTAGGAGGTGGCAGAGGAAGTGATATTACAATCCAGCCCAATGTACTTTATATGCAACAGGAAAAATTTCACCAACTTAGTGCAGGTTTATATGTGAATAAATACCCATTTGTGTTGGGAACTTGGTTTAGACACAATTTTCAAAATCCTGACGCTGTAGTTGCCTTAGTTGGAATAACTTACAATAATTTAAGAATAGGATATAGTTACGATTTTACTGTCTCACAAGTAGGAGGAAAAGCCGGTGGCGCTCACGAAATTTCATTTGCATGGGATTTTTGTTTGTATAAAGAGTCGGCAAGAAGACAAATTAGGGCAATAAAATCACCATCATTTTAGTTATAAGAGAGAATTAAACAAAATAGAATCGAAATGTTCAAAAACAGAAAGTGGTTTATTTTACTTACAGGAATTGCAACTGTTGCCATTATGGCGAGTTCATGCAAAAGCCACGAAAGATCGAATACTACAGGCTGGGAATATAACAATCCCGAAAATGGAGGATTTGAAGTTGCCCAATCTGGCGACCAAATTACAGGTCCTGGGCTAGTACTTATCGAAGGTGGTACATTCACCATGGGTGCAACAAACGAAACACCATTTTACGAATGGGATAATGTTCCACGAAAGGTTACTGTAAGCAGTTTTTACATTGATCAAACAGAAGTGAGCAATTTGGCGTATCTGGAATATATTTTCTGGTTAAACAGAGTTTACGGTGAAAGTTATCCGATGGTAATACAAAATGCATTGCCAGATACACTTGTATGGAGAGATAGGCTAGCCTACAATGAACCATTGGTTCAAACATATTTCCGTCATCCTGCTTACCAAAGCTATCCGGTTGTTGGTGTAAGTTGGGTACAAGCAAATGACTATGCATCATGGAGAAGTGACCGTGTTAATGAAGGACTCCTTATCGAAGCAGGAATATTAGATTTTGATCCTGATCAAAGGGATGAAAATAACTTTAATACAGATGCATATCTAGCTGGTCAATACGAAGGCTTAGTTAAAGAAGGAAAAGCTGACCTTGATCCAAACGGAACAGGTGTTAGAAATGTTCGTTTTGAGGATGGGTTGATGTTACCTAACTATCGTTTACCAACCGAAGCCGAATGGGAATATGCTGCACTTGGGCTAATTGGAAATACACTTTATAATAGAGTAGTTGAAAGAAGAACATATCCATGGAATGGAGATGGAGTACGTACAGATGAAACAAAATATTATGGAAGTTTTGTTGCTAACTTTAAAAGAGGAACAGGTGATTACATGGGTGTTGCGGGTAACCTAAATGATGGTGCCAGTATTCCAGCACCAGTAGGTTCATATTGGCCAAACGATTATGGTTTATATAATATGGCTGGTAATGTTAGCGAATGGGTGCTTGATGTTTACCGTCCAATGACCCCTGAATTTGTTTCTGATTTTAACCCATATCGTGGTAATATATTCAAAAATAAACTACGCGACATGGATGGTGGTATTGCCGAAAAAGATAGCTTGGGTCGAATAATTGAAGTGGAAATAACAGCAGAAGAAGCTGCCTCTCGTAAAAATTATCGTAAGGCTGATAATGTAAACTATCGTGATGGTGATTATCAATCAACCATTAGAGCTAACTGGCTTGATGGTGAAGAACAACTTGAGCAAAATTCTGACAAAATGTATGACTATGGCGTAACTACCTTAATAAGCGATAAAGCCAGAGTTGTAAAAGGTGGATCATGGAATGATGGAGTTTACTACTTAAGCCCCGGAACAAGAAGGTTCTTAAATGAAGATGAATCAGCATCAACAATTGGTTTTAGATGTGCAATGATTAGAGTAGGTAGCCCAATTCCAGGAAGAGGGTACTAAAGATATTAAAAATACAAACCTGCCTTAGGCAGGCAGGTTTACCCCGTTTTTATATAAACGGGGTTTTTTATTGTTATGAATATGATCACAAAGCTCTATAACATTTTTTTAAATTCAGATGGTGTTTCTACAGATACACGAGAAGATGTAAATAACAAAATATTTTTTGCTCTTTCTGGAGATAACTTTAATGGAAATGTGTTTGCCAAAGATGCCTTGAAAAAAAGGGCAAAAGTTTGTGTTATCGACGATCCAGCTCACCTTGTAGATGAACGCACCATTCTTGTTCCTGATGTGCTAAGTGCATTGCAGGAATTAGCAACCTATCATCGTAAAAAAAATAAGGCAGTTATTCTTGCTATCACAGGATCAAACGGAAAAACTACCACAAAAGAGTTGATATCACAAGTATTAGCCAGCAGTTTTGATATAATATCAACCAAGGGTAATTTTAATAATCATATTGGTGTTCCATTAACACTTCTGTCAATAATACCCTCGACGAAAATAGCTATTGTTGAAATGGGAGCAAATCATATTGGTGAAATAGGTCGACTATGCGAAATTGCCATGCCTGATATTGGTATTATTACAAATATTGGGAAAGCACATCTAGAGGGCTTTGGTTCATATGAAGGTGTAATTACTGCAAAAAATGAGTTATATGAATATCTAAAGGATAATCTTGGATTTGCAATAGTTAATAATGATGATGAATTACTAGTTAAGTTATCTAAAGATATATCCCAGATAACATATGGCATAAATAATGCTAATGTAGAAGGTGAAATTTTAGCTTCAAAGCCACACCTTAAATTGCTTTGGGGTTATAATAATAAAACTTATAAATGTAATAGCAGATTATATGGCAACTATAATTTCTACAATATAATGGCTGCTATAACTACCGGCATTCAGTTCAATGTTCCCACGCGAGCTATCATCAATGCTATCGAAAGTTATATTCCCCAAAACAATCGTTCTCAGCAAATAAATACCAATCGTAACAATGTGGTATTAGATGCGTATAATGCCAATCCGTTTAGTATGAATGAAGCAATTATGAGTTTTGCAAATAGTGAGTTTGAAAACCCATGGTTATTGCTTGGCGATATGTTTGAATTGGGAAGCTACTCAGCACAGGAACACAGAGTAATTATTGAACTACTTCTGAAGTACAATTTTAAAAATGTGATTTTAATAGGCAATGAATTTAACAAAGTTGATAACCATAAATATATATCATTTATAACATCTGATGATGCCATTGAATATCTCAAGGAAAACAAGATTTCAAACGCCGATATATTAATTAAAGGATCAAGGGGAATGAAACTTGAAAGATTATTAACTGCACTTTAGCTCATTAAAGTTATTCTTATTGAAAACATTTAAAGCAATAGGTATTATGTCGGGCAGTTCATTGGATGGACTTGATATTGCCTACTGTGAATTTCAATATGGTAGTAGCTGGCATTACAATATAATTGTATCAGAAACAATTTCATATCCTGAGCACTGGTTAATTGCACTGAAAGATATGTCAGGTCAAAAAGGAGAAATACTAATTGAGTATGATATAAAATATGGTAATTACATAGCTGAACAGATTAATAGTTTTATCAACCAACACAAGCTTTACCCTGATATAATTAGCTCACATGGTCATACAGTTTTTCATAATCCTGACCTATCTTATACTTTTCAGCTTGGACATGGACAAACAATAGCAACAAAAACAGGCTTCACGACAATAACAGATTTTAGGATTGGTGATATACTGCTTGAAGGACAGGGTGCTCCACTGGTTCCGATCGGTGATACCTTACTTTTTGGTGAATACGATTATTGCTTAAATATTGGTGGGATTGCTAATATATCATATGACCTTGAAGGTGAGAGGGTAGCCATGGATATATGCCCAGCAAACCAGTTGCTCAATCATCTGAGCTTGCAAATTGGAAAACCATATGATGAAAATGGAAGAATCGCTCAATTGGGCAAGATGAATTATAGCCTGTTTAATGCATTAAATAACCATCCTTTTTACTCACTACCCCATCCTAAATCTATGAGTAATCAATTAGTTTCCCAAACCTTTATATCTATTGTAAACAAATCAAAAGCAAATGTTCAAGATAAGCTATATACTGTATGTAAACATATAGCTTATCAAATTAAAGAGATAGTAAAAAAAACATCGGGTAAAAATATACTTATTACCGGAGGAGGAGCCCACAACAATTTTCTTGTGTCAGCAATCAATTATGAAACATTATTAAATGTAGTAGTCCCGATAAATGACATTGTAGACTACAAAGAAGCATTGATTTTTGCCTTTATGGGTGTATTAAAATCAAATGGGGAGATAAATTGTTTAGCTTCTGCAACTGGAGCTAATCGAAATAGTTCACTGGGTATAATTCATAGCCCTTAAATAAGAAAGTGGGCAGGCAATCTATCCAGAAATTACCTGGCCCACTAACCACCAAACTAACTCAAAAATTATTATAAATTAAATAGGTCAATCATGTCAACAACACGACATGAGTATCCCCATTCATTATCATACCACGATAATACCTTTACTGTCTTTCCTTGAACCATTAAACTTTCAACATCGTAAATTGAAGAGTGGTCATTATGTATAATATCAACACTTACAATCGGATCTTCCTGATATTCTAATATACCTTTCATAGGACCTTCCGCAGCTTCTTTCATTGCAGCATTTATTTCATCTTTTGATGCCTCGGTTTTTAAATTCACAACTAAATCTACCAATGATCCGGTTGGAGTTGGAATTCGGATTGCCATACCATCTAATTTTCCATTTAAATCAGGAATAACTTTTCCAACTGCTTTAGCAGCACCTGTGGTCGTTGGAATTTGACTTACTGCTGCTGAACGTGCTCTTCTTAAATCAGAATGAGGAGCATCAAGAATGCGCTGATCATTTGTATATGCATGGATGGTGGTCATTAAACCATTTTCAATTCCAAACCTATCGTTTAATACTTTTGCAACCGGTGCCAGGCAGTTTGTAGTGCAAGAAGCATTTGATACACATTGATCATCATCCTGCAACTCATCATCATTTACACCAATCACAATCATCCTGTCAATTTGATCCTTGGCAGGCACTGTTAGAATAACTTTTTTGGCACCATTTTTAAGATGATCTCCATAACCACCTTTATTGCTTTCTTTCATTCTAAAAATACCTGTTGCTTCAATTACAACATCGGGAGTTTCTCCCCAACTTATATCAATGGGTAAACGTTCAGCGCTTACTTTAATTTCTCTTCCATTAACAATTAAGCTGTTTTCGTTATATGTAACTTTACCATTAAATTTACCTTGTGTTGAATCGTATTTAAGTAGATGTGCGAGTGTTTTTGTGTCAGTTAAATCATTTATACCAACAACTTCCATATTGTCTTTTTCTTCAACAAGTTTAAATACGTTGCGTCCGATACGTCCAAATCCGTTGATTCCAATTTTAATTTTAGTCATAACTATAGTATTAAGTTTATTCAATATGATAAGGCAAAATATACTCAATATAATTTTATCCTTACCTTTGTGAGAATTACCTCATTTGTTAAAGGCAAAATTAAGCTAAAAAAACTATCAATGTTTTCCACTCATCATCAATATGGCAGAAAAATTTAAATCAAAAGCTTTAGAAGCAAACCTGGCAGAAACAAGATATAAGGACATAAATATAAAGCCTAATTATCAGCACTTTATAAACCTCTCCAAAAAATACTTTGGAATCAATAAACGTGCAAACGATTGCATTGTTGAATATCAACACCCTTTTTCCAATAGAAAATTTGTTGCAGAAGAGCTTCGGAAGATATTATTGACCGATTATTGGTATTACATTGGTATAGATAAATCTAAAAATGCCTTTAATGTTCCTATTGAATTGCTCGAGATATTATTATTAGAACAGAAAAGCTCTGAGTTTCACGTAACGATAATAAAAACGTTTCTGGAGTTTATACAAAAACTTGGGAAAGAAAAAAAGGATTACACCAGCACAATTAAACTATGCTTCAAAGCAATTACTTCAGGCTTAAAAACCGACCCCATTAGTTATATCATTGCATCAAAGTATTTTAACAGGTATTTGAAGGATATAGCCACAGGAAATGAATTCAAAGAACAGATACTTATTACCAACCTGTTAATTTACAAGAAGAATCTAGAGTATTGGAAATCAACTACAAAAATTGAGGATTGGGTTTTACAGAATTCAGAAATTTTAAAAATTGATCCTAGTATAATTATCGACAACCTTGGTTCACCTTGGTTTGATGGTTTGCTAGTTAAGCTTGAAAGCATTGATAACTGGAAATCCTTAGTGGATGAATTTCCAGACTATGACCAAATAGCAGATAAATTTGCTTCAGCGATTTCACTATTCGATTCATTTATTGTGAAATTCTATTATAGTTTCTACCTATTGCAACTCTCAGGTATGGAATTTCACAAAGAAAGAATTATCTGGAATCTAAATAGCATGTTAAAACAGGCAATTGTTGAGGTTGACAAAAACAAGATAATCGAGTTTATCGACCGGATTTTTGGTTTCTGCATTGAAATGAGAAAAGAACATACATCATCAGTATTAGATATATTATTAACTCTTGGAAAAAAAATAATTGATATTGATGATACACCAGAACGTAAGCTAATTCATTACTTCGAAGACAAAATAATTGATTTTGGATTTGAGACACCTGGAATGGTCTATGTTAACGAAGATTGGCAATTATCGGTTAATGATAACCACATAAAAAATATAAGTGTATGGTTGGAGCTTACTGAGTATTCACAATTGGAAATGGAGAAACTACTTTCTGTATTAATTGTGAATCTACAACTTGGTGGTATTTTTCTTAGCGACACTGATCTTTTCCAAAGAGAAATCACTAAGATTCTTAACTCCAATATTGCTCCGTTTTACAAAAAGGTAAAGCAATTAACCCGCATTTTTCCCGTATACTTTAATGAAATTGGTGCCGAAGGTGAAATTAGAAAGGTAACAACTTCGATGGATGAAATTTCACATCGAAAAGATAAACTAATCCATTTTCTTCGAAAACAAGTTCATACAGAGAGCAATAATACGCTAATAGGACTCACAAAAAAAATATTCAACTTTTGGTTCGATGGCAATATCGACACCATAAAACATGTACTTCCCAAAAATGTGTATGAATCAATTGATAAAAGTGGTGAGTTTTTTGCACCTGTTCATGATATGGTTGTGAAAATGCATAAAGTGAGTAATAAATCACCAGATGAATTGCTATCACTTAATGAGGATGAATTTGATCGTTTACTAAATAGTATACAACCTAAAAATGACCGGGATATTGAGAGATTGCATGATATGAGAATGTTATATGCATATCTGAAGGAGAAGTACTCATTTGAAACGGTAGACATTTCGAGCATCCTTAAAAAATACTCATATATTGATGATTCTGATATAGTACTATTTAAATTGGCATTGGAAAAAGATGATATTGGTGCTTCTTTAAAACTAATTTATAAGTTTATGAATAGTTTAAAAGAGATTATCTTTAATGAGAAACCAAGTCAAGGATGGGAGAACATTTATCATAAACGGCATATCGCAATTGGAATTCCATCAATGTACGGCACCTACAGAGAACCTAAATTTGAAGCACTGGGATTAACTTTCAGATTGGAAAATGTTGCTACAAGGTTAATGGAGAAAGTTGTAGAAAGAATAAACCTTAGCTACATATCTGCGAAAACACTAACTGATATATACGATATACTTGATTTCTTTAGAGAAGGACTTGAATTGGATGGTATTACAAACCAGAGTTTCAATTCAAACTTGCTGATGCTTAAATATAGTTTACGATCACAAAGCTTATCATTCGATCAATATATAAACATTTTTCAGTTTTTGGCTGAAGATGTTAAACGTACCATCATAAAGTATTTCTTAAAATCCTATGAAATTCCACTGCGAATAGTCATACCTCAACTTTTTGATCGTGAAAACAAGTTAAGTCCTGAAGAAGTAGTTAATCTTGTAAATAAAGTATCCGAAACCTTTTATCGCGATGTAATTGCAGAGGCATTTCTTATGCAACCATTGGATAATTTTATTGCACGGATTTTAGAGTCGTTGCGTGCAATGGCTGACAATATTAAACCCTCTATGATTAAGGAGGTAATGTCATATAATTCGGATTTAGTTATTGCCAGACTTGGCAGGTCAAATCCACAAGTTGATAATCAGGTATTTTTAGGATCAAAGGCTTACCATTTAAAAAACTTGAGGATGGCGGGGTTTCCTATTCCACCTGGTTTTGTATTAACCACAGAAGTATTTAGAAAACATAAGGCGATTTTTGAACACCCTGAGTTACGTGACGAGATTTATCATTTAATACGAGAACATCTTGCCAAAGTAGAATACGCATCAAAAAAAGAATTTGGTAATCCTGACAACCCCCTATTACTCTCTGTTCGTTCCGGAACAGCAATATCAATGCCGGGAGCAATGGACACAATACTTAATGTGGGAATGAATGACGAAATAACCGAGAGTTTAAGTAAGAACCCACATTTCGCTTGGTCGGCTTGGGATTCATACCGCAGACTAATTCAAAGTTGGGGAATGGCGTTTGGCTTATCCAGAGATGAGTTTGATAGTGTTATGGAGAGCTATAAAATAAAGTTTGACGTTGATCAGAAAACAGAATTTAGCCCACTGGCCATGAAAGAAATAGCGTTGGCTTATAAAAAAACTATAAAGGACAATAACATTGAATTTGAAGAAGATGTATTTACTCAACTTATCATAAGTACAAATTTTGTTTTCGAATCCTGGTCATCCGAACGTGCAAAGGTTTACCGGGAGCACCTTGAGATTGCTGATGAATGGGGTACTGCTGTAGTTGTTCAACAAATGATTTTTGGAAATATTCACCATAGTTCAGGTACTGGAGTTGTGTTTACGCAGGATCCAACAAAAGAAACCCAGGGTGTTAGTCTCTACGGAGATTACACTTTTAGGAGTCAGGGTGAAGATATTGTGGCCGGTTTGGTAAAGCCAAAACCTGTAAGTAAAGATCAAATTTCTGAAAATGAAGGAAATGATTCCCTTCAAGAATTATGTCCAAAAATATATAACAGGCTAAACCTAATGGCAGTTCAGTTAACTGAAGACCTTGGTTATAGTCCGCAGGAAATTGAGTTTACATTCGAATCTGATGACCCTGAAGATTTATATATCCTGCAAATAAGAAATCAGGACATGGCATCACGACAAGCTGTTAATGTATTTAAAACAAGTCATGATAGCATGCAACTTGTGGGGCGTGGTATTGGTGTTGGTGGTGGTGTAATGAATGGAAGGGTCGCATTTGATCAAGAAGATATTACAGCACTCAGAAAAAAATTCACAACCGATAATATCATACTGGTACGGCCTGATACTGTTCCGGATGATATTGGGATGATTTTTGAAACAGACGGTTTACTAACCGGTAAGGGAGGTGCAACTTCACATGCAGCAGTTACTGCTGTTAGATTAGGAAAAACATCAGTTGTAAACTGCACCAGCCTACTTGTTAGGGAAGATGAGAAAAGTTGTAAGCTAGGTGATGTCGAATTTATATCAGGAGATAAAATTAGTATTGATGGATACCTTGGTAATGTATACAAAGGAAATTATCCCATTGAAAGTCGTTTAGAATATTCTGAATTTAAGTTCTAACATGGCATATCAGTTTTAATGCCAACACTCCATTGTTATAATTTAACACATCAGTTTCCACTAAATATCAATGTATCCATTATTTAGAAATTGGTCTAAACAACAAATATGATTACCCCATGTAATTATTGTTTACATATTTTGTACCTTTACGGCCTTCAAAATATAAGCATATATTAACATATGATAGATGTTTTAGATGTTTACAAATTATTAATAAATTAATGAATACTATGGACAAAATTCGTGTAGCAAACCCTGTTGTTGAACTGGATGGAGACGAAATGACCAGGATTATCTGGACTATGATTAAAAACAAATTAATTTTACCCTATCTCGATATCAATATCAAGTATTATGACCTTGGTATGGAAGCCAGAGATGAAACAGATGATCAAATAACAATAGATGCTGCGAATGCCATAAAAAAATATAATGTAGGTATTAAATGTGCTACTATTACACCCGATGAACTCAGAGTTGAAGAATTTGGGTTAAAACAGATGTGGCGATCACCAAATGGCACTATTCGGAATATAATTGGTGGCACAGTCTTTCGTGAACCTATTATGATGAAAAACATTCCGCGATTAGTTCCAGGGTGGACAAAACCAATAGTTATTGGAAGACACGCTTTTGGTGATCAATATCGTGCAACGGACTTTTTAACAAAAGGAAAAGGAAGATTAACCATTACTTACACTCCTGATGATGGTGGTGAAAAACAGTCATACACTGTGCACGATTTCGATGGTGATGGTGTTGCAATGGCAATGTATAATACCGATGAATCCATAAAAGGTTTTGCACACTCTTGTTTCAATATGGCACTGGAAAAAGGCTGGCCCTTGTACCTCAGCACGAAAAATACTATCCTAAAAAAATATGACGGTAGATTTAAGGATATTTTTGAGGAAATATATCAAAATGAGTTTATCGACAGGTTTAAAGCAAAAGGTATTATTTATGAGCACAGACTCATTGACGATATGGTAGCTGCAGCCCTTAAATGGGAGGGTGGTTTTGTTTGGGCCTGCAAAAATTATGACGGTGATGTTCAGTCTGACACACTGGCTCAAGGATTTGGTTCTTTGGGACTAATGACTTCTGTATTAATGGCTCCTGATGGCAAAACCATTGAAGCCGAAGCTGCTCATGGAACTGTAACACGCCACTACCGCGAGCATCAAAAAGGAAACCCTACCTCCACCAATCCAATTGCTTCCATATTTGCATGGACCAGAGGCCTAGCACACCGCGGAGTTCTGGATGAAAATCAACAACTGATCGACTTTGCAAATACACTTGAACAAGTATGCATTGAAACTGTTGAATCGGGTAGTATGACCAAAGATCTCGCACTTATTATTCATGGTAAAGATTTAAATTCAAGTCATTACCTGACTACTGAAGAATTCCTAGTTGCTCTTGATGAGGCATTGAAAACAAAATTATCCTAGTAAACCAAATAATACAGATTAATGAACACACTTAAAAGTAAATTATACGAAAAGATTGAAGCCCACAGGCCGAGAATTAAAAGATTACTTGAAGAGCACGGAGAAACAGTTATAAATGATGTAACGGTGCAACAAGTAATTGGAGGTATGCGTGGTATCAAAAGTTTAATTACTGATATATCATACCTTGACCCTTTTGAAGGAATTAGATATAGGGGTTATACATTAGATGAAGTATTCGAAAAATTACCAAAACCTGTTGGTAGTAAAATGCCATACGTTGAAGGGTTATTTTATTTATTATTAACTGGTGAAATTCCAACCGACAGCCAAGTTTCAGATGTAATTTATGACTCTGTTAATAGAAGACAGTTGCCAAAATATGTTTATGAAGTAATTGATGCATTTCCCAACAATAGTCATCCTATGGTAATTCTTTCAGCCGCGGTAATGTCAATGCAACGTGAATCCATATTCAATATTCGTTATCAGAGAGGAATGGACAAGCGTGATTATTGGGATCCAACCTTTGAAGATGCATTTAGTTTAATCAGTAAGTTACCAGTAATTGGGGCATATATATATAATAAACTTTACACGAAAAAAGAAAATGTTTACCAAGACCCAACATTAGACTTTGGTGGTAATTTTGCATCAATGCTTGGTATTGATAAACCATATGATGATGTATCACGAATGTATTTCATTGTTCATGCAGATCATGAAAGCGGAAACGTTAGCGCACACGCCGGACATCTTATCTCCAGCTCATTATCCGATGTATATTATTCAATTTCAGGTATGATAAATGGGTTGGCGGGCCCCTTGCATGGGTTGGCAACTCAAGAAGTCCTTAGATGGATTCAGGAAATTAGAGGCAGACTAGGCAACAAAGTACCAAGCGAAGATGATATGAAAAAGTTTGTACACGACACATTAAATGGTGGGCAAATTATTCCTGGATTTGGGCATGCTGTTTTAAGAAAGACTGATCCTCGTTATACAATACAACGCGAGTTTTCATTGGAGAATTTCCCTGAAGACGAGTTATTCAAATATGTTGATATGCTTTATAAGGTTGTACCTCCAATACTACAGGAACATGGTAAAGCTAAAAACCCATGGCCAAATGTTGACGCCCAATCAGGTGTTATTCAATGGCATTATGGAATTACACAATACGATTTCTACACGGTATTATTTTCCATTGGACGCTCACTTGGTGTTATCTCGAACATAATATGGGCAAGAGCGTTAGGCTACCCAATAGAACGACCAAAATCAATTACTACAGATATGCTTGAGCAAATGGTTGGTATAAAATAATAACAATAAATATTATATTGAGCCCTTTCCGATAAATCGGAAAGGGCTCTTTTTTACACCAATCTCCCATTTGTATTTCTGATAGACAATTGAGTATAAAGCCAAACCTTGTATCTTAGCAAAAAGTAATCTTAATGATCCAACAAACTGAAATACAATTAAACTCCATGTCGAGGGGATTTCACAATATTGATCGAATAATAAGTGGAGCATTCGAAAAACTACCAGAGGCCGGGATGATAAATATATTTGTAAAACACACCTCTGCAGCATTAATGATAAATGAAAACGCTGATCCTGATGTTCAAGTTGACTTACAAAGTTTATTAGACAGAATAGCACCTGAAGGCGAACCCTATTACCAGCACACCATGGAAGGCAGAGATGATATGCCGGCACATTTTAAATCATCGGTTTTTGGACAATCGCTAAACGTACCAGTTACCAATGGAAGACTTAATCTTGGCACATGGCAAAGCATCTTTTTTTGTGAATTTAGAAACTACGGGGGGCGCAGAGCCATTGTAGTAACGATTTATCAATAAGTGAATAGGTGATTGATTGAGTGAATGAGTAAATATATGAGCAATATTTTATGGTAAAAAAAGTAATAGTAAAAAAACAATTTGACACACTCGATGTTCAGGCACTTATTTAGCTAAAGCTACGAGGCTAACACCTAACTGTATCTTTATCAAATAACCTCATACTTATCATAAAGCACCGAAAAGGTTTGCGGTAGACGTTTTTTAATATTAATATTATATTAATTATGAATTAAATAACATATGTATTTCAATACATTATCTCCATAATTTGTATTTTCGCCGGCTCGATAATCATGAGTACCAATTACTAATAGATAAGCTAAAATGAACATAGATCCTGAATATATATTTGAAACAAGCTGGGAAGTATGCAACAAAATAGGTGGCATATACACAGTATTATCAACCAAAGCAAAAAGCATACTTGAGGAATTTGATAATAAATACATACTTATTGGACCTGATGTATGGAAAGAGACAACATCAAACCCAGATTTTATAGAAGATGTTAGTCTTTTCTCAGATTGGAAGACAATTTCTGCAAAACAAGGATTAAAAGTTAGAACCGGCAGATGGAATATAGAAGGTAAACCACAAGTTATTCTGGTTGATTTCACAACTCTTTACCAAAAAAAGGATGAAATATTTGCCCACCTTTGGGAAACATATAAACTAGATTCTTTACATGGTGAATGGGATTATATTGAATCTGCTATGTTTGGTTACGCAGCTGGGCAGGTTGTTGAAAGTTTTCAAAAATACTATTTACCCCTACCTACTAATATTGTTGCTCATTTTCATGAATGGATGACTGGCTCAGGAGTACTATATTTAAAAAATAAAGCACCACAGATAAGTACTGCATTTACTACCCATGCAACAGTAATGGGAAGATCCATAGCAGGAAATGGATTCCCACTTTATGAAAACATTGAGCAATATCAACCCGATCGAATTGCTCGTGACTTCAATATAACCAGCAAGCATTCTTTGGAATCACTTTCAGCACAGGAAGCTGATGTTTTTACTACTGTAAGTACAATTACGGCAAAGGAATGCAAGCAGTTTTTCGGTGTTAACCCTCATATTATCACTACAAATGGTTTTGAAAAAGACTTTGTTCCCGATGGAAAAGAGTTTGAAAAAAAGAGAAAAATTGCCAGAAAAAGAGCATTGCAAATTGCTTCTAAACACACTGGGGTAACTTATGACAAGGACACGATATTATTAATAAACAGTGGTAGATACGAATATACCAATAAAGGAATTGATTTGTTCATTAAATCATTGAACAACATTAAAAATGATGTAACAAAAAAAATAGTTGCATATATAACTGTTCCTGCAGGGCATGGTGAGCCAATTCCTACTGGTGATGGACAATTTTCTGGTATAAATAGATTCCTAACCCACCATTTAAATAATCCAGATTATGATCCTATTCTTAATGAGATTAATAATCTTGGGCTTAAAAATGATGAATCGGATAATGTGCATATAATATTTTCGCCTGTGTATTTGGATGGTAACGATGGTGTCATAAATCTTCCTTATTACGACTTCTTAATAGGGTTTGATTTGTCCATTTTCCCTTCATATTATGAACCATGGGGCTATACTCCATTGGAAAGTGTTGCATTTAGAATACCTACCCTTACTACTAATTATGCCGGATTTGGTGATTGGGTAACCAACGAATTCAAACTTGCACATAATTCGGTTCGTGTCATAAAACGAAACGAGGGGAAAGGTAGTAGGGCAGTTAAACAAATTGAAAACTCAATTAGAGACTTCGCCAAACTCGATAACCACATTGGGATTCGAAAAGAAACCAGCAAAGTACTAAAAAAGGCATTATGGCAAGAAATGTCTGTTAACTATTTAAATGCGTGGGCTCTGGCAATTCGAAATTCTGAAAGAAGAAAAATAAACCTCCCGGTTAAGAAATATACTGAAACACTTAAAATTGATGCAATTGTGAATTCACATAAACCTGATTGGAAAAAAATACTAGTTCAAAACACACTTCCAAAAGAACTACAGCCTCTTAAGGAACTTGCATTTAACCTATGGTGGTCATGGAATTATAAAGCAACAAATATGTTTGCTTCGGTTGATGAGGAGAAATGGAAAGCATTTGAGAATAATCCTGTTAAACTTGTTGAATCACTTTCTAAAGAAGATATTGACAGACTAAAAAATGATTCTGTTTTCATCAATAATCTTAATGATGTATTTGCTGACTTTAAAGATTACATGAAGAAATCTGAAGATAAACCCAAAGAAATGGTTGGCTATTTCAGTATGGAATATGGATTGCATAATAGTCTCAAGATATTTTCTGGTGGATTGGGGATTCTTGCAGGTGACTATTTGAAGCAGGCAAGTGACTCCAATAAAAACCTAATTGCTTTAGGGCTGCTTTATCGTAACGGATATTTTAAACAAGAATTATCGATTTTTGGAGATCAGCAAGCAAGATATAAAGCACAAAAATTTACTGAGTTACCCATATTACCTGTTAGAGATGAAAACGGCGAGTGGATAACTGTTCTTGTGGCACTTCCCGGACGTACTATTACTGCAAAGGCATGGAGAGTAAACGTTGGTAGAATACCATTGTATTTGCTTGATACAGATGTTGAAGCAAACAATTATGAAGATCGCGATATAACTGCTCAACTATACGGAGGAGATAATGAACACAGACTCAAACAAGAAATATTACTTGGAATTGGTGGTGTTCGGTTAATAAATAAAATTGGACTGGAACCAACAATTTTTCATAGTAATGAAGGCCATTCAGCGTTTAGTGGACTGGAAAGAATTAAAGACTTCATGGAAAATCAAAAACTAGATTTTCATGTTTCAAGAGAGCTTGTTCGTGCAAATACATTATTTACTACCCATACACCTGTGCCCGCCGGTCATGATGCATTTGATGAACATTTAATGCGTGCATACTTAAGTCATTTTAGTGATATTTTTAAGATAAGCTGGGAACAATTTATGGCTATGGGTCGTCATAATATTGCAAATTCGCATGAAAAATTTTCAATGAGTTTACTTGCAACCGGGCTTTCACAAGAAGTAAATGGAGTAAGTAAAATTCATGGTCGTGTTTCACGAGAGATGTTCACTAGCCTTTATCCAGGTTACTTTACAGAAGAGTTGCACATTGGCCATGTAACAAACGGAGTTCATTACTTTACATGGACTGACGAACTTTGGCAAAAACTATATAAAGAAAATTTCCATAAGGATTTTGAAAATCATCAGTCTGATCCTAAAGCATGGCAACAAATACTTACATTACCTGATGAGCAGATCTGGAATACAAGATTATTATTAAAGAAGAACCTTATAGAAGCTATAAAAGAGAAACTAAAAAATGATCTTACAAAAAGGCAAGAAGCACCTTCTCTAATTATAAATTCCACTGCTAAAATTAAGGAAGAGACATTGATTGTAGGCTTTGCAAGAAGATTTGCAACATATAAACGAGCTCATCTATTATTTACTGATATCGCACGACTATCTAAGATTGTAAACAACAAAAAGAAGCCGGTTATTTTTATTTTCTCAGGCAAGGCTCACCCTAACGACAAAGCTGGTCAGGATCTAATAAAAAGGATAATTGAAATTAGTAAAATGAAGGAATTCATAGGTAAAATACTCTTCCTTGAGAACTATGATATGATATCCGGAAAATTACTCACAAGTAGTGTCGACATTTGGTTGAACACACCTACCCGCCCGTTAGAAGCTTCTGGTACGAGTGGTGAAAAAGCTGTTATGAATGGTGTTGCAAATTTCAGTGTTCTTGATGGCTGGTGGGCAGAAGGTTATAAACCAGAAGCAGGCTGGGCTATTGAAGAGTCAAAAACGTTTGCCAACCAACAGTTTCAAGATGAACTTGATGCACAAATTATATACAGTACTTTTGAGAAAGAAATTGTAAAAAAGTATTACAATAAAGATGAAAATGGTGTATCTGGTAGTTGGGTATCATACATAAAGAATACCATCGCAAAAGTTGCTCCAAACTTCACAATGCAGCGTATGTTAGAAGATTATTACAAGTTATATTACTCACCATTATTCAAGAGAAAAGAAGAGCTTTACAGTAACAATTTTACTCCTGCTGTTGATTTGGTTGTGTGGAAAAACAAGCTTCAGAATGCTTGGGATAATATTACTTTAGATTCCCTGATAATTCCGGATGCAGATAATAAGCCACTTGAATTTGGAAAACATTTCGTTGCCGAAATCTCATTAAACATCCCAAACCTTGACCCAATTGATATTGGTGCTGAGATTATTATGGGGAACAAAGTAAATGGTGAGGTAACCAAAATATCTTTCAAAGATGAGTTGAAGGTTGTGAAATTCGAAAACGGAAAAGTTGTATTTAAATGTGAGTTCCCACTTGAACACACAGGTGTTTATGATTATGCCTTTAGGATATTTCCAAAAAATAGCTTGCTCAAATACAGAATGGATTTTCCTCTTGTTAAATGGATATAACCGAGAAATTAACAAAAAAATTACTTGATAGGGGAAATACATGTGGTTAACTAGTTAACTGTTTTAATATCATAAATCACTGTTTGAGTTTTTTGTAATTTAGTGGTTTAAGAATTTTAGGACAACTAATAAATGTATTTTCTGCTGGCTATATCAAAATTAAGACTAAACAATCTATTTATTCTCTTTATTCTCATTTCTTACCTTCATTTTGGTCTATCTGCAAATGAACAAAACACTAAAACAATTGACAGTCTTTTATCGGGTTTAAAAAATGGAAGAAATGATTCCACTAGTATATTTATTCTTGTTAAACAAGCTGATAGCATGGAGTCATTATCCATTAAGAGCATTGGCAAGACTACAACAAATGAATATCTTCAACTTGCAAATACATTAGCAATTGACTCGGGGCTGATTAATAGTTTATCATATGAAATTGATAGAATTGGTGTTAAATATAGAAATAATGGCAACTACATTGCAGCACTAAAGTTTCATAACTGGGCAGATGATATTGCCAACAGAATCGCTAATAAAAACCTAAACTCAATAATTTACAATAATATTGGAGTTGTATATCGTAGGCTTGATGATTACCAAACTGCATTGTCAAATCATATAAAGGCACTTCAACTTGCTGAAGAAACAAGAAACATAAAAAGCCAGGCAATAGCAATAAATAGTATCGGAAATATTCAGATGATGATTGGAAATTATGATGAGTCGCTTGAGTATTTTAAACAAAGTTTAATTCTTGAACAAAAACTTAATAATCTACTTGGAATTGCAATTAACCTTAACAACATTGGTAATGTGTATGCTACAAAAGAAGAGTACCCAAAGGCCATTGAATACTTTAACCTATCGTTAGATGTTAATAAAGAAATCAAATCACAGAGAGGTATTGCGATTTGTTATAACGACATAGGTAATGTTTTTGAAACATTGGGACAACTTGATGAAGCGTTACAATACTACCTTGATGCTTTTAATATTAATAAAAAAATAAACGACAAGTATAATAAAGCTTACTCCTACTTACAAGTTGGAAAATTATATATCAGACTAAATCATAATCAAAGGGCATATGAATATTTAATAACAGGTTTAGATATTGCCAAGAGCATAGGAGTAAAAGCATTTATAATGGAATTTTATACTGCCTTATACAAAATAAATAGAGCTCAGAAGAATTATGAGAAAGCATTTAATTATCTAGAGCTATCACATAGTTACCACGACTCGATAAATAATATTAACCTCAGGAAAGAAGTTGCTCGGTTACAGATTAAGTTTGAAAGCGAGCAGAAAGAGAGTCATATTGCTAGTCTAGAACAAAATGCTGAATTTGCTGAACTAGATATCAAACGCCAAAAATTCATAACCATACTAATACTAAGTGCATTTATTATTGCTTTGGGGTTTGTGATATCCTTATCTTATTATCTTTTTAATAAAAACAAAACCAATAAGCTATTGTTGGAGCGAAATAGTTTAATTGAAAAAACTAAAGCTGAATTGGATAGCTATTCAAAGCAATTGTTGATAGCAAAACAAGAAGCAGAACGTAATAGCAAAACAAAAAGCGAGTTTCTTGCAAATATGAGTCATGAAATAAGGACTCCACTAAATTCCGTAATTGGATTTGCTGATTTGCTTAGCGAATCGGTTAATGACCCCCAACAACTTAACCATCTAAAAGTAATAAAATCAAGCGGTAAAACATTACTTACTCTTATAAACGACATACTTGATTTAAGCAAAATTGAAGCCGGAAAATTAACCATTGAATATGAAAAAATTAATCCTGAATTTATTATTGAAGACATAACTCAAATATTTTATCATAGGTCTTTTGAAAAGAACATTGAACTTAAGACAACCATATCTCCAGACCTACCTGATACCATATTATTTAGTGAATTAAGATTACGTCAAATTTTATTTAACATTGTAGGCAACTCCATAAAATTTACCCATAGTGGTTCTATAAATATAGATGTACTCACACAAGCAACTGATTCAATAGATGAAATAGATATGGTTATTAACATAACTGATACAGGAATTGGAATAAAAGAAACAGAGTTTCAAAACATTTTTGAACCATTTAATCAATCTAATACAAGCACAAATACCCAGGGGACAGGACTTGGTTTAGCCATTACAAAACGATTAGTTGAAATGATGAATGGAACAATACATATGGTAAGTCAGGAAGGTGTTGGCACAAAATTCTCAATACATTTCCCCCAAATTAAGACAATTGAAACAGAATCAGATAGTTTAAACAATAGCACTCAAACATTTGCAAACACAAAATTTATAAAAATCCTGGTTCTTGCTAACACACCATATGACTGTAAAGCACTAAACATCAGTGGTATTAAAAATTTAAATAAGGATATTGTATATAATCTAGAAGATGCAAAATCACATTTGTTAGATAAAAATATAGTTATAATATGTGGATATTCAGAAGATGAATCCATTGAGGCCCTTATTACCTTAGGACAGAAAAACAAACACACGAACGTAGTTTACATTGTAATAACTAATAAGGTATTTGAGTATGGTGATAAAAATGTAGTATTTTTTGATATGGCATCTTCACAAAAAGAAATGGCCAGATCATTAGTTAGTATTTTCAAAAAGATTTCATTCGATAAAAAATCAAGCTATTACTTCCAAGAGATATTATCCTCCAGTTCATCTAGCATATTTATTTCTGACATTACGCATGTATTTAACAACAATTTTAAAATAGCATACACAACGAAAATGTCGAGTAATATACTTGAGTTTATGACAAGGTTAAGGATTATTGCAGAAAAACATGAAGCAAATGGACTAATGAGTTATTGTGACGACTTAGAAGCTACAATCAACAATTTCGAAATTGAAGAAATTGATAATCTTCTTAATTTATTTAATATAAATTACCAGCTTATTAATGAATAACAATCATACCAACTATAAAACAAGCTTAAGTCAAGTATTCAGACTATCATCTTTATTAAGTTTTTACTTATTGTTAGGCTTTGTGCTTATTATATTTAGATTAGATGCCCAAAACAAATCACATAGTGATAGTTTGCAGCATTTGTTTATTTCTGATTCAACGTTCACACCCGAAGAGCGACTTAATTTAGCAATTAGCCTAATTGATATATTCTCCAAATCAATTCCTGCCAAGGCCGACGAGTACACATTGGCAGCAATAGAGATTGCCACGTATATGAGTGATAATAAAAAGGTCCGAGAATTTAATTTGATTCTTGCAACGAGTAAAAATGATCAGTGTGAATATTCTAATGCTGACATAATTTATCAATCATTATCCAATTCAATAAGTGATAGTGATAATCCGCAAGAGACTGCTAATCTATATTATCTAATTGCTGACAATTATTTTGATTGGAGCAAATATGATGAATCAGACAAATACTTCAATATTGCTCTACAAGAATTCACTAGGATTAAAGATAAGTACGGAGTTGCCAAATCACACATTGGGCTTTCGGCAATAGCATCAACATATGGTGATTATGAAAAGGCAATTGGACATATGCAGTTGGCACGTGATATATACACTGAAGTTAATGACCCTCAAAGTCTTACAAAAACCGCATTGGGTATAGGTACAATATTAGAGAGCTTGGGTAATTATGAAAGAGCTCTTGCATATTACAAACAAGCATATGAGGGTTTCAACGAAAACGAAGATAAACTTCAGGAGATAAACATGTTGCTGCACATTGGAGATATACTATTAAAGCAGAAAAAATATACAGAAGCTTTAGCCTACTTCAATGAGGCAACACAGTTGGAGAAAACAAACAGTAATCAAAAATTACGATCCATTTGTTATAGTAACCTTGGAGAAGTATACTATGCAATTAAAGAATATGATACTGCACTAAATTTTCAGGAAAAATCGCTTGAAATTAAATATGTAGTTGGTGACAAGAAGAGAATTGCAATATCACTTCTAAGCATTGGCAAAATCTATTTTGCTCAAAAAAACAATGAATTCGCTGAACAATATATACTTAATAGTTTAAACCTTGCCAAAGAAATAGGTTATAAAAATGTTGAAATGGAATCTCTATTATTATTGGCTAAAATTAATAAGGAGAAATCAAATTTTTCTGTCTCATATGAGTATTTAACTGAATATATATCCTTAAAAGATACTTTACTCAATTTGGATAACCAGTCGATGATTAATAATCTAACCGTTAAATATGAGTCAGAAAGATATGAAAAAGAGAATGAAATACTTAGACAAAAGGATTCGATTACGACACTAGAATTAGAATATCAAAAAAGCACTAAACTATTTGCCATAGCTTTTTTAATATTTATTGTTGTAATATCGCTTATTATAATACTTTTCATCCATCTGAAATCTATACAAAACAGAAAGAATTATGCTGTATTGGCAAAAAAAAATAAAGAGATTACTGAACAGAAAGAAAGTCTAAGTGAGCTGAACAAAAATCTTGAATACAGCAAAGAGCAGTTCAAGAGCATTGTTGAAAATGCAACAATAGGAATGTATCAAACTCATAAAGATGGAAGCATATTATATGCAAACTCTGGATTGATTAAAATGCTGGGATTTAATAACATGTCGGAATTAGCAAAGGTAAACCTCAATGCATATAAAACTCGTAAATCTTTCATTAACCTATTGGAGGAAAAACATATAATCTCAGGACGACAGGATGTATGGAAGCGAAAAGATGGAAGTAGTATGTATGTTAACGAAAGTGCATGGATAGCAAAAAACAAAGATGGTGAGACAACTCATTTCGAAGGAATTGTAGAAGACATAACTAAACGAAAGGAAGCTGAAGTTGCACTTAAACAATCAAAAATAGACTTACAAAACATAAATTCAGAATTAGAAACAAAAAACAAAGAGTTTGAATTAGCTAAAAATCAAGCTATAGCTGCCAATGAAATAAAAAGCCAGTTTATTGCAAATGTTAGTCATGAAATAAGAACACCAATGAATTCAATACTTGGATTCACCGACTTACTTGGCAAACTAATTACTGAAAAAAAACAACTTTCATATATTGGAGCAATAAAATCAAGTAGTATTAGTTTGTTGGCTTTGATAAATGATATACTGGATTTATCGAAAATTCAAGCCGGAGAAATTGAAATAATTTATGAACCCATTTCATTTGAAATGATTTTTGTAGATATTGAGCGAATGTTCAAACTTAAGTTGCAAGAAAAAAACCTTAGCTTTAAATCTGTAATAGATCACAATATTCCCAAAACACTTTTTTTAGATAAAGTACGTATAATGCAAATTTTAACCAACTTGGTTGGAAACGCAATAAAGTTTACTGATAGAGGAATTATTAGCCTGGAAATAACTGGTAAACGAATAACTGATTACATCGATTTACAAATTTCGATTGCGGATTCTGGAATTGGCATATCAGAATTAGAGCATAGTACTATTTTTGAAGCTTTTAAACAAAGTAAAACCAGACATGAAAATTCAGGCGGAGGTACCGGACTGGGATTAAGCATCACAAAAAGACTAATTGAAGTAATGGGAGGAAGCATTTCTGTAAATAGTGAAGTAGGAAAAGGAAGTAATTTTATTATATCTCTACCAAATATTGAGATAGCTTCAGATGATACACAAACTTCTCAAAATAATAGTATTAAGGATATTTATGAATCTTCTGATAAAATTACAAACAAACTAGCTCATGACTTTAAATTTGATAGCTCGATTGATATTGATGAAGATGTACGGAAGAAATTAGTTATTAAGTACATGATAAAATGGGAAGTTTTAAACCGAAATCATATAATTAATGAGATTGTTGTTTTCGGGCAGGAGTTACTGGAATTTAGTAAAAAAGAAAACAATACATACCTTACTAAATTTAGTGAGGCTCTAATTTTTTATTCCAACAATTATGATATTGAAATGATTAATAAGCTCCTCGAATTGATGGGGAAAATAATTAAATCAGAAAATAAATCCTAGAAAAGTAGTAATAATGAAAGATGGATCGGAAAAAATACTTATTGTCGATGATGTATCAAAAAACACACAGATACTTGGCAATATACTAGCTCAAAAAGAATTTCAAATTGCTTATGCTCAAAATGGACAGCAGGCGTTGGATATTTGTCGTGTTCAGGATTTTGATCTAATACTTCTTGATATAATGATGCCAGGTATGGATGGTTACGAAGTATGTAAAAGGCTTAAAGAAGATTCAAAAACCAAGGAAATTCCAATTATATTCTTAACTGCAAAAGCAGATATGGAGAGCATTATAAAAGGATTTGACACTGGTGGTCAGGATTATATTACCAAACCATTTAATGCTGCAGAGTTATTAGCAAGAGTAGATAACCATTTACTAATAAAAAGACAACGAGAAAGCCTTAAGGATATAAATAATCACTTAGAAGAACTTGTTCAAGAAAGGACTAGAGAACTTGAAAAAGCAAATAGGCAATTAGGAATACTTGATCAGGCTAAAAGTAACTTTCTATCTGTTATTAGCCATGAGATACGTACACCTCTAAATGGTGTTATTGGTTTAACTGAGCTATTAAATCAAACAAACATCGATAAAGATCAACAAGAATACTTATCATACTTAAAAAATGTTTCGAGAAGACTTGTAAAATTTAGTGATACTGCTCTACTCATTACTACACTAAAGATAGATAATGAGCTTCCAGATAAATTACCAGTTTCGTTGGATAATTTAATTACTGATACTATTGATGATTTTGGGAATAATGAAATACACAATAATCTAAATATCAAAACAACAATTAATGACAAAGATCTACTTGTAAAAGTTGATTCTGATCTACTCAAAACTTGTTTTTTAATGATAATAGAAAATTCGGCAAAGTTTAGTGCAACCAATCTAGATGTTAGTATTACCAAAGATGAAAACCAAGTCTCAATTTGTTTTACTGATGATGGTCCAGGGTTTACAGATACGGCTTTATCAAACATTTTTGAGCTTTTCTCATCTGGAGATATTCTTCATTCAGAAGGATCGGGTTTGGGATTAGCTGCAGCAAAATTAATTCTTGATGCTCATGAAGCTAAAATAAGTGTGAAAAATATTGAGCCCACAGGAGCTATGGTAACCGTTAAAATTAACTATATATCAAAAGAGGAATTCTTGAGCAAGTAATCTATTTACGGGTATTAATGTAAGGTGCCTAAGCTACTTACCTCTACCCTGAAGCACAATTAATACGGTGTATATCAATATCTTGAAGTCCATAGCAATTGACATATTCTCCAAATAAAGAATATCATACCTCAACCTTTCAACCATTTCTTCAATGTTTGAAGCATACCCAAACTTTACCTGACCCCAAGAGGTGATTCCAGGTTTTATTTTCATTAACAATCGATAGGGTGGTGCTTTTTTTACAATTTGATCAATATAGTATTGGCGCTCTGGTCGAGGACCAACCAATGACATTTCACCAATTAACACAGTATAAAACTGAGGGATTTCATCAAGCCTAACTTTTCTTATAAAACTACCAAATGGAGTTATTCTGGGATCATCATCAGATGAAAGTTGGGGTCCACTCTTTTCAGCGTCCTCATACATCGATCTGAATTTGTGCATCTTAAACGGGATCCCTCTTTTCCCTACACGTTCTTGGGAAAATAATATGGGGCCCTTAGAGGACATTTTTACTCCAATGGCTGTTCCAATGTAAACAGGGAGCAGAAGTATCATTGCTATTAATGATACAATTATATCAATTGCTCTTTTAATTGTTTGTTGCCAAGCCGGCATTAAATCCGGTGAAATCTCAATAAGCGGAGTATGAAATATACCTGAAACTTTTACTGATCCGAAAATAATATCTTGCATTAATGGTATTACTTTTATAAGAACATTTGTTGTTTCAAGTTCAGTAATTATCCTTTCTACCGTATCAATCTCAGAACGTTCAATTGCTATTATAACTTCTTCTATTTGGTAATCTTGAATTACTTTATTCAGATCCTTATATGCACCTAAATGTGGAATGTATTGCTCAACTTTAAAAAATCTAAAATCATGAACATTTACAAAACCAACAAATTTATTTCCGGATGATATCTCCTGTTTAGAAATATCATTATATACTTTCATAGCATTACCATTGCTGCCCACAATAACGGTATTAAAACCAAGTTTACCAGAATGTATTTTACGAACAGTTGCAGTCGTAATAATCAATCGGAAACTGTAAGTAATAATAAACTGACAAAAAAACAAGGTTATAAACGACTGATAATATGATCTATATGTTAAAATAATATCATCTAATATTAGCAGAAAGAAAATTATTGTTACTCCAATTAATGTAACAAAAAAGGTTTGACCCAACTCCTTAAGTCTAGCCTTACGATATATTCTGCGATATGATCCAATTACAATATATAATGCTAACCAAAATACTGGTACTACCAATAATCCAAGCCAAAGTTTATTATCCTGCCATACACTTTCGAAATGTGAAAAGACACCATTGTCTTCGGTATATTTTCGATAAATATAAAATATACACCAAGCCATTGCAGCTGCCAACCAATCAAAAAACACATATTTTGCAACTTGTAACCGTCTATTCATAACCAATTACCTATATACAACTTTTATATTATCCAATAATACCTTTGCACTTGTTGAACCATTTTCAAGACCAGATCGAAATATTATTTTGTAATCATATGCCTTGGGATAAAGAGAAAGATTTGATCCAAGGTTTATATAAATTTTCTTCCACTCATCAGTGTGATTCAAAATCAATAAATCCTTTTCCACCAGAGTAAATTGATCCCTTATAAGTAAACCAACTTGAAAATAATTATTATTCTTAAAATTTAGCTCAAGCATGGTAATGGTTCCTGCTGTCTCAATGTCAAAGCTATTATATGAAATACCAGTATACTGGCTTCTTTCTGTTGTTAGATTAATCTCTCCTGAATATCTGGAATTTGGGCTTAGAAAAGCTATGGGATTATTTTCAGGCTCTGTTCTTTCAATAATTGTATCATTGTAGTTTTCGATGGAAATACTTGTTTGCTCAAAATCCTCCAGCCATGCAAATTTAGTATCAGAATAATATGAGGTTGTAATTATACCCAGTGATTGTGTAGTGCCTGGAATAAAATCAAATTCCTCGTATATTATAGGCTTATAAAAGGGATATGGCACCCTTGTACTTGATATTCCATTAAGTTTTATTCCAGGTCTTATTTCCAATTTATGTTTACCCGATGCAAGTGCAGGAAATACTAATGGTATAGTATCAGATTTAGGGAATTCAAAAATTCCTATCAGGCCATCATTAAGATAAACCCAAGCATCTACAATAGCATCAGAATCAGTACCTTCTTCGGGATAATAAGTATTAAGCTTAATTTTGTCTATACTTATATATGCTGGGATGGTATCATCGCCTTTAAACTTGTAACAACCAGTTAAAGAAACAACCCCTAGCAATATAATAACTGAAAAACAGTAATACTTTATACCTCTTTTCAACATTTAGTTAATTATGTATGTTATAACGACCAAATTCTTCTGATATTGTTAAAAAGATAACTTTTTAAGAAGTACTTTTTGAGCTACTTATTTCCTTCATAATCATATGAGCAACATTCAATGCATTATACCCATCCTCAATGGTTACCGTGGGTTCAGTATTATTAACTACTGAGTTCATAAAACTCTTTAGTTCTTCAACGATAGCGTTAATATTTGTAACTTTTGGCTTATCAAAAAAGATTCTTCGTTTTTTCTTATCCGGACCTAAATCTATAATCATTGCCATTGGGTCGTCGGGTTCATTGTCCACTTCTTCCATCATAACAATTTCAGAAACCTTTTCAAGAAAATCTACAGTAATATATGCA
Organism: Bacteroidota bacterium; assembly: GCA_016845105.1. Classification (GTDB taxonomy): domain Bacteria; phylum Bacteroidota; class Bacteroidia; order Bacteroidales; family F082. Next base: position 59,830 of record JAERTF010000041.1, read on the forward strand.
TCACGTTGGAAAAACCTAGTTTTTCTCATATTTTTAAGAGATATTCTACTAGCAGTTAGGTTAGCAACGGCTCCATTTTCAAATTCAAGTCGTGCATTTGCAATATCAGGAGTATCACTTACAACGTTTACTCCACTTGCGCTCACCTTTATTACCTCTGATCCAACAGCTTTTAGTATTATATCAATATCATGAATCATTAAATCCAATACAACAGGCACATCAGTACCCCTGGGATTAAAATGAGCAAGTCGGTGTGATTCAATAAACATTGGGTTATTAAGCGCTGCACTTGCTGCAATAAATGCAGGATTAAACCTTTCTACATGTCCAACCTGGACATTTACTTTCATAGCATTTGCCAACTCAATTAGTTCACGTGCTTCTTCAGGTGTGGTAACTATGGGTTTTTCAATAAATACGTGTTTTCTTTGCTCAATGGCACTTTTGGCACATGAAAAATGAGATACCGTTGGTGTTACAATATCAACAACATCAACACAATCGATTAACTCATCAATATTACTAAAACCTTTAATCCCAAATTCCTTTTCAACTTCTTTTAACTGATCGGGATCGGTATCGTAAAAACCAACAAGGTCATACCCGCTAATTTCTTTAATACATCTTAAATGAATTTTCCCTAAATGGCCAACGCCTAATACTCCTATTTTTAACATGGTTTTAAAATTTTGACAAAAGTAATTTTTTCTTGCAGTCAATATTCCTATTTTCGCACAAAATAATTGATATTACACATGGTTGATACATATCGTCATAAAGGGATGAGAAAAAAGCTTGTTGAAAGTATAAGATTAAAGGGAATTACTAATCAAAATATACTTGATGCCATCAATAATATTCCCCGACATATTTTCCTTGATTCATCATTTCTTGAATTTGCATACGACGATAAACCTTTTCCCATAGGATCAGGACAAACAATTTCTCAACCATATACTGTGGCATTTCAAACGGATATATTAGATGTTTCAAAGGGTCATAAAGTACTTGAGATTGGATCAGGGTCAGGATATCAGGCCTGTGTATTGGAAGAGTTGGGAGCAAAAGTTTTTAGTATTGAACGACAGCGCAAATTATTTCATAAGACAAAAGAATTTGTATCAACCCTAGGGTATAGGGTTAAGTTTTTCTATGGTGATGGTAACGATGGAGTACCAGCATTTGCACCATACGATCGAATACTAATTACAGCAGCTGCTCCAGAAATATCTGATAACCTGATTAAGCAACTCAAACCAGGTGGGAAACTTGTAGTTCCGTTGGGCGCAGGCGATGTACAAACGATGCTAAGAATAACCAAAACCATCAATAATGAGTTGGTTGAGGAACGTTTTGGGAGTTTCAGGTTCGTGCCAATGTTAAAAGATAAGGCTAACGACTGATTATTCCCTGAGCTGAAATGTACTTTCTAGTATTGGAAAACCATCTATTCTAAAACCAACTGAATCTGGGTTAATTATACAATCTGATCCTTAATTCTATAATTGTTCTTCATATATTTACATTCTATTGCTGTCTCATCCCCCTCAGGGTATACTCAATTGACATAGGTTGCTCATATATATTTGGGCAGCCTTTTTTGATTTAACTAACCTTCTATATCTTTTCTTACGCAAAAGATAATTAATACTATCTAGAGATTTGCAATTGATGATGATTCTAAATAAAGACATGAAGCATCAATAAAACATCATAGGTACAATAAATTGTGAATTTCTGTAAGTTAACTTGAGTGGTAGCCTTCGTAATTAATTTATACAGATACATTAACTTCTAAGATTAATGTATCCTAAAACTTAAAAATTTTGCAAAAAAAGGATCTTAACTTAACAGATATGAAATAACCACATTGTTATTTAGTGTTTTAGAATGATAGTTGGTTAAGCAAATAATTTATATTTGGAATGTTGTTTAAAAAAGTGTATATTTAGAGCCACCAAATATATTAAACATATGCACATAAAAACATCAAATCAGCCCAAACTTAAATTAGGAATTGGTGATTATACATGTAACTGGGGAGTTCATATTTGTGGATTATACGAAACCGAAGAAGAACGTGACGAAATAATTATTGGTTTTCTTGGCGAAGGCGATTTAAGTGGTGACCTGCAACTGTATTGCCCAGTTGAGCAAACACCAGAAATGTTTAAAGAAAAGTATTATAAAGCATTTCCACAATGCGATTGTCATGCTGATATGCCTGAACATTTCAGCATTTCAAATGCAAAGGAATTATACTATCCAAATGGCACATTTTCTCCTATTGATATGGACAAAGGCCTAAATGATTTTTTTATAGAGTCACAAAAGAACGGAGAACGAAATGTTAGAGGAACTGCTGAAATGGCTTGGGCTTTGGAAGCCATACCAGGAGTTGAACATCTAATGGCTTATGAAGCTCGATTAAATTATTTTATTCCAGGTAAGCCATGGATAAGTATTTGTTTATACAATGTAAATAAGTTCTCAGGAACGATTATTATGAACGTTTTAAAAACTCATCCATATTGTATTAGCGGAGGAATTATTACACAAAATCCATACTACATACACCCTGATAAATGGTTGATTGAAAATGCGCCTCAATTTATGAACCCTGTTAGTTAAGTTAATGAAAAACCATATCCATCATGAATTGTTTCTTTTATCAACTAATCTTTCACAGTTTAAGAGCAAAACATTAATAATTAAAGTATTTGTTGAAAGCATCAATTCAATATTTCCAGGACATCAATTTTGCTGGAAAAAAGAATCAGATAAAAATGCTGAAGAAAATATAAAAGTTTGTACCCGATCCAAAACCTATGGGTATTTATCATTTATCGAGAAATCAAACCTAACAAACGAAACCTTTTCGTTACTTCAGAATGCAGTTCAGTTGCTGGCAGTATTAATCGAAAATGTAGAACAGGAAGAGTTACTTAACGATCAGAAGGAACATCTTGATATTTTAGTTGAAGAAAAAACAAGAGACCTGATAAAAAGCCAGCAACAGGTAAAAGAAACATCAAAAATGGCCAAAGTTGGTGGCTGGCAAATTGATCTACATGGCAATACTTTGAGTTGGACTTCTGAAACCTATCGTATTTATGAATTATCGGAGGACAAAATTCCAAATGTTGCTGATGCAATTAATTATTATCATCCTGATGATCAGGAGATTGTTAGTGAATATGTGCGACAGGCCATAGAAAATGGAACAAGTTTTGATTTTCAGGCAAGATTAATATCAGCCAAAAACAATTTAAAATGGGTACGAGCATATGGAAAAGTTAACATTGTAAATGGTGAGACTACTGGTGTTCATGGAATGATCCAGGATATTACGGAAAGAATTGCCAGAGAAAAAAAATTACAAAAATCCTTGCATGAGTTAAATCAGGCACAAAAAGTTGCAAAAGTAGGCAGTTGGTTTTGAGATATTGAAGCCAAGGAACCTGATTGGAGTGATCAGATGTACGAAATATATGGTCTTAGTAAACAAATCAAGGATAAAATCGGTGAAGTAAACAAACTTATTTATCCCGAAGATTCACATATTTTACAAGAGGCATTAGACAACATTTATGAAGAAAATACACCTCCTTTAATCGAGTACCGCATAAAAAGGAAAGATGGGAAAACAGTGTATATAGGTGCTAATCTTGAAAAAATAAGAAATTCTGATGGGAAAACTATTGCATTTGTGGGTACTGCCCAAGACGTAACTTTACATAAAAAATCAGCAAAAGCAATATTGGCAGCAAAGCAAAGAGCTGAAGAAAGTGAAACTCAGTTCCGAAGCCTATTTGAAAATGCAGGCCTTGGTATTGGCTATTACAAACCCGATGGTACCGTGATTTCATATAATAAAATAGCTTCCAAGAACATGGGAGGAGAACCTGAAGATTTTTCAGGAAAATCTATCTATGATATATTTCCAAGATCAGAAGCGGAATTTTATTATAAGCGAATCGAAAAGGCATGCATAACAAAAGAACCTGATGTTTATGAAGATAAAGTTTCCTTGCCAACAGGTGATAAATATTTTTTAAGTACTTTTTCTAGAATTATAGACTCAAAAGATAAGATACTAGGAATTCAGATTATATCCCAGGATATTAGCGAACAAAAAAATAATGAAATAGAAATTATTGAAGCAAAGAAAAAAGCCGAAGAAAGCGATAGATTAAAATCAGCTTTTCTTGCTAATATGTCGCATGAAATACGTACCCCAATGAATGGTATTCTTGGGTTTTCCGAATTGTTGAAAAAACCTAACCTTGCAGGGGATGAACAAAAGAAATATATTGGAATAATAGAGAAAAGCGGCAAACGTATGCTAAACATTATCAACGATATTGTTGACATTTCCAAAATCGAAGCAGGTCTAATGGAACTCGCTTTTGAGGAACTAAATGTAAACGAGCAAATAGAATATACTTATGTTTTCTTTAAACCCGAAGCGGAAGCCCAAGGGCTAGATCTATCTTTTAAAAATTCACTTACGACAGAAGAAGCAACTATTAAAACTGATCGTGAGAAATTATATGCTATTCTCACTAACCTGGTGAAAAATGCTATAAAATATACCAAGGAAGGAAGCATTGAATTTGGTTACAATCTGAAAAAGACAAATGACACAACATATTTGGAGTTTTATGTAAAAGATACTGGTATCGGAATTCCGAATGACAGAATGGAAGCAATATTTGAACGTTTTATACAAGCTGATATAGATGATAAAAAGGCTTATCAAGGAGCAGGATTAGGTTTGGCTATCACTAAAGCGTATGTTGAAAAACTAGGGGGTAAAATATGGGTGGAATGTAATACTGATGAAAAATCGGAAGGCAAAGGCTCAATATTTTATTTCACCATACCTTACAAGGCTGAAAGACCAATAATACCCATTGAAGACAATTTTGATCTTTTGAAAGAAAATATTGATATTAGAAAATTAAAAATTCTGATTGCAGAAGATGACGATGTATCGGAGTTATTATTAGAGGAAACAATTAAAACATTTAGTAAGGAAATTCAAAAAGTAAGAACAGGTGTTGAAGCTGTTGAAGTTAGTCGAAACAATCCTGATATTGACCTGATTTTGATGGATATTCGTATGCCTGATATGAATGGATACCAAGCCACACAGCAAATCCGTAAATTTGATAAAGAGGTTGTTATAATTGCCCAAACGGCTTATGGATTATCTGGAGACAAAGAAAAAGCAATAAAAGAGGGCTGCAACGACTATATATCTAAACCCCTAAACAAAACAGAATTACTGACAATAATACAAAAGTATTTTTGAAATCATTGTTTGAATAATGGTATAGGCTATGGTAAATATGAAGGTATATAGTCTGCCCATATTGCTTAGCGGTCTGACTAATTACGTCAAATTTATGAAAAAACGAGGAAAGACTAAAATGAAATGCATTTTTGGTGTTCTGTTCACGGCCCTTAAAAAACCTAAACCCTTATTAAACAAGGGTTTAGGTGTAATATATGTCGGAGTGACAAGACTTGAACTTGCGACCTCTTGACCCCCAGTCAAGCACGCTACCAACTGCGCCACACCCCGAAATATAAGTGGGCAAAAATAATATATTTAATCTATATGCAAATACAAAAACAAACACTTTTTAAGTTAGTATTTTTGTGGGCAGAAGACATATTGTCATTTATTATGGCATAATGATACTTTTTTATTATTGGCATTTTTATTGTCATGATATACTTAAAATAAAAAATAAATAAAATCTAATGGAAAAAACTAAATGTCTTATTATAGGCTCAGGTCCTGCCGGATACACTGCTGCAATTTATGCTGCTCGCGCTGATCTTAAACCAATTATGTACGAAGGACTACAACCTGGTGGCCAGCTGACAACAACTACTGAAGTGGATAACTTCCCTGGTTATCCCGAAGGAATTGATGGACCCAAGATGATGGAGGACTTAAAAAACCAAGCCACCAGATTTGGTACCGATGTAAGGTGGGGTATGGTTACAAATGTTGATACTTCTGAGCGACCGTTTAAAGTTGATATTGATGATGGTAACCAAATCATTTCCGATACGCTAATAATAGCCACTGGTGCAACTGCACAATACCTAGGGCTTGAATCTGAAGAAAAATTCAAAGGTGGCGGTGTAAGTGCATGTGCAACTTGCGATGGTTTTTTCTATAAGGGAAAAGATGTTGCTGTTGTTGGTGGAGGCGATACTGCTGCTGAAGAAGCTACCTATTTGGCAAATATTGTAAACAAAGTATATCTAATTCATCGTCGTGATGAATTAAGAGCATCAAAAGCAATGGTTAATAGAGTGATGAAGACTCCAAATATCGAAATACTATGGGATACCGAGGTAAAAGAAATTGTTGGTGTTGAGGAAGGATTTACCAAGGCATTGAACGGTGCAATTGTATTTAATAATAAGACAGGAGAAGAACGTAAAATAGATATCGAGGGATTTTTTGTTGCAATTGGACACACCCCAAATACCCAGCTTTTTGCTAATAAATTAAAAATGGACGATACAGGATACCTAATTACGAAACCTGATTCAACTGCCACAAATATCCCCGGAATATTTGCTGCAGGAGATGTTCAGGATAAGCATTACCGACAGGCAATAACCGCAGCTGGAACAGGATGTATGGCAGCGATTGAATCTGAAAGATTCTTAGGAGAACAATAGTATAAAACCTCCTCGTTCAAAAGCGGGGAGGTTTTTCTCTAAAAAACAGAAACATTATTTACAAATCATTCTGCACTTTGCTATTTAAATAAATAAACTCCAATTTATCTTCAAGGTTATATCTGCCATCAATCCAGTGTATTTTAACGCCTTTTTTCTCCATTCTTCTGTACCAGGTCATTTGTCGTTTCGCAAACTGATGGATTGCTGTATTTAGCTTAGTGAACATACTTTCATATGATATTTGTCCTTTAACATACATTGTTACAAACTTATACTCCAAACCATAATAAATAAGATTATCAGGCTTAACTCCATTTTTAATGAGTAGTTTTATTTCAGATATCATACCATCATTTAGTCGTTCTTTCAAACGTTGAGTTATCCTCGATCTAATTTCTTGCCTATCATATGATATTCCAAAAGTGTAAGACCTGAACTTTGGGAGTTCAACTGAAGTAGTTGGGTTTTTCATCTGATAATCAGCAATCTCAATTGCGCGTATTAACCTTTCTTTATCAGATGTATCAGAAACATTATGCAAAGGTCCGTATAACTCCAGTTTTTGAACAAGGTCGGCAATATTTAGTTGATCACACTCTTCCCTTAGCTGAATATTATCTGGAACTTTACTCATCTTATAACCACGAAGTACAGCATCAAGATACAAACCACTACCACCACATAGTATTGGTAATTTTGCATTTTTTATTATTGCATTAAATACAGTAGTGAACTCATTCAAGTAATCAAAAACATTATACCGGGTACCGGGTTCCACAATATCAATTAGTTGGTATGGAATCTTTTTACCATCAACAATATAATCATCTAAGTCCTTGCCCGTACCGATATCCATGCCTCGATAAATTTGCCTCGAGTCAGCACTAATTATCTCACCTCCAACTAGTGATGCCAAGTTTGCAGCCAAAGTAGTTTTACCTGATGCAGTGGGGCCAAGTATGGTAATTAATCGATCCATATTAGTAATCAATGTTTACAAATCTACGTTTTCGCAATTCCATTTCCTTATTAAAAAGAAAGTCACGAAGTTCATTTATGGTTGATATGGATGTGCTATCATAATCTAAGTCTTGTATGTTCTGTAATAAATCCAAACTCATCTCACATCCATAATTATTAATCATATATTCAGAAATAATATGTTCATCAAAAAAAGTATTATTTTCATGCTGCTTTCGCAGATATTGCAGAATCCTAAGCCCATCAACTTTATTGGTACATGCTTTCACAAAATTAGCTTGATCCTTGTAATTATTTCTTAGTGGTGCCCAAATATTATCTGATTTTGTTTGCTCCTGAAGAAAATCGTCCAAAGGAGTTACTATATCTCCACTAAACAACCTACCAAACAGTTTATAGGTTTCTTCTACTTTATCAAATTCTTCGGATTTATAGTGAGGGTAAGATACCCAATTACCTGATTTTCCCTTAATAAGTGCCGGTCCGGTACCAAACGATACCCTGTTCGACAATCGGGGTGATGGATACGCAATTGTTGGTACCCACAACCCTAATTTACCAATTTTAACCAACTTTTGTAAAAAATAAAAATCTTCGCCGGCTGCTACAGGAGTTAAGCCCCCTGCTTTTCTATATGCCCAAACCGGAAATGCCATAGCAGAGCCCAGTGCTGTATAACAATACGGATTATTAATACGGATCAAATTATGTAAATAATATCGCATATAAATCTCATAGCGAAGTATTAACCTATCTGTTTCATCAGAGATTAAACTATGATAATATGGAACCGAGAGTCCCATTAGCTTACTGTTTATTTGGAAATACTCAAATAATGTTCTAACGTAATCAGGAGGGTAGTAAGTGTCGGCATCAATGCTAATTATTATGTCCTTATCATTCGATTTCTCCGAAATATAGTCCATTATAGTTTTCCGAGCCCATCCAACTCCACCCTTCTTTTTGGGCCAACCTTTTCCTTTGGAGCTACTATCTATTATATGGATATCAACTTCGCTTTCAGCACTTAACAACTCAATACTTTTTTGATTATCAACGCACAAATGCATTTTGTCGGGGTTATCCCAGTAGCTATCATATTGATTTACACAAACTATAACCTTAAAATTCCTATGTTCTTGATTTCTCAGGCAGTCCATCAGTGCATCAATATTAACTGATTCTCCCAGGATTGGTAAAGCCAAATAAATATTAAAATCCATCATATGGTAATTGATAAATAATAGAGTGTCCAATCAAATGCTCGACAAAAATGACCTATTTGGCTTAATTAATTAATTCACTCGCAAATAATTTTTATTTTTGACCTAATTTATACTCTTTCCAAATAAGACTTATGACAACTGATTCTATTTTATCAAGATTACCAAAACATTTGAAGTCGTTTATCATTGATCAAGAATATAGCAGATATACTCCAAAAGACCAATCTGTATGGAGAGCTGTTATGAAACAAAATACCCAATACCTTAAAAAGGTAGCTCATAGTTCATATATAGATGGATTAGCCAAAACGGGTATATCCATAGAAAAGATTCCTAGTATTGAGGAAATGAATAATGCTCTCAAAGACATTGGTTGGGCTGCTGTAACCGTAGATGGATTTATTCCACCTGCAGCTTTTATGGAATTTCAAAAACATAAGGTACTTGTTATCGCCGCAGATATACGAACCGCAAATCAAATTGAATATACTCCTGCACCTGATATTATACATGAAGCAGCTGGACATGCTCCAATTATAGCTGATCCTGAATATGCTAACTATTTGAAGTACTTTGGTGAAATTGGTTCAAAGGCTTTTTCATCAAAATCCGACTATAGTATTTATGAAGCCATTAGGCATCTATCAATACTTAAAGCCGATCCCACAACAACAATAGACCAAATAAAACTAGCCGAAGAACTACTATCAAGAGTAATAGACAAGGCAGGAATGCCATCCGAAATGACATTAATTAGAAACCTTCATTGGTGGACAGTGGAATATGGGTTAGTTGGTAATATAAATAATCCAAAAATATATGGAGCTGGATTATTATCATCAATAGGAGAAAGTAAGAGTGCGTTAAAATACGACGTACGAAAAATTATGTATACCCTCGATGCCAAGGATTATAGTTTTGACATAACAGCTCCACAACCTCAACTATTTGTAACTCCAAACTTTAAACACCTCACTGATGTGCTTAACGAATTTACCAACCTAATGGCATTAAAAACCGGAGGGTTAGATGGTATTATGAAAGCAATTGAATCGGGAGCCAATGCAACAATCGAATATTCATCAGGTCTTCAGGTATCAGGTACATTTACCGATGTAATAATTCACATGGGAAACCCAATTTACATTAATACAACGGGTCCCACTACATTAAACTATAATAACCAGATGTTAGCTGGTGAAGGACCCAGTGATCATGCACATGGTTTTGGATCTCCAATAGGAAAAATAAAGGGCACTTTAATTCCCACAAGATTTCTATCTGATAATGATCTCAAAAAACTGGGAATAATTTCTGGTAAGGCTTCGTCATTTACATTTGAATCTGGAATAAGTGTTGCAGGTGAACTAACCAATACTAAACGAAAAGATGGAAAATTGATAACCATGACCTTTGTTAACTGCACAGTTACACACAATGGAAAAACTTTATTTGAACCAAGTTGGGGTAAATATGATATGGCAATCGGTGAAACAATTGTAAGTGCCTTTAGTGGTCCTGCTGATGCAGATGGCTTTGGTTTATCATACGATCCACCCAAAGAAAAAACCCATCAGATTAGATACGATCAAAAAAGCAATAGACTTCATGGGTATTACAAAGATGTTAGGAATATAAGAGAGAAAAAAGAAGATATAATGGCATTACCTTCCATTTGGTTGAAGTTAAAGGATTACCCAGAGGAGTGGTTACTCCCATCAGAAATATATGAACTGGCAAGATCTTATAGTAAGCTAAACGACCTAGCAAATGAGATTCAAACCTATCTCAATGAAAAACAAATCTCTAATCCAGAATGTAATACTATTGTTAAAAGTTTACTTTCGTAAGAAATTGGAATACGATATAAACCCATTAAATAAACTATTATGAGTTACTATTTTAGTAAAACTATGTCAGGTACAAGCTTTGAGGAAGCCATTATAAAAGTAACTTCTGAGCTCAAAAGAGAAGAGTTTGGTGTATTAACAGAAATTGATATCAAAAAGACCTTAAAAAATAAGCTGGATGTTGATTTTAAAAGATACACAATACTAGGTGCATGTAACCCAAACGCAGCGCATCAAATTTTGAGAAAAGAAGATAAAGTAGGAGTTTTTATGCCTTGCAATGTGATTGTTGAAGAAAATGAAAATGGTGAAATAGAAGTATCGGCTGTAGACCCAATTGCAGCTTTAAAGGCTGTTGATAATAATTCAATTGGATGTCATTTAATTGAAATGCAGCACCGATTAAAGAGGGTAATAGAAAATATGTAATCCAATGTACCAGTTAACCATCTGAGATCTGTCGTATGTTAGTATACAAGAGAAAATATATACTATTGATACCCCAGGTGTTTGCTGGTTAATATTGAAAATCATTTGCAAACTAAAATTCCTAACATCTTTGATTTTGCTTTAAGATTTAAATGAAAAAAGAAAAGACAAACTCAACGAATATAAAAATGAAATCAAATAATCCAATTGGTGTTACAGGTATAGGCGGAATATTTTTTAAATGCCGAAATATCGAGAAAACAAAAGAATGGTACAGTAAAAACCTGAACCTGGTTACCAATGAATATGGTTCACTTTTCGAGTTTAAGTTATCAGAAAACATTCAAAAAAGTGGTTACCTACAATGGAGTCCTTTTTCAGATAAAACGACATATTTTGAACCTTCCGAAAAAGATTTTATGATAAATTATCGAGTTGGAAACCTGGATAGGCTATCTAAAAATCTAAAAAATAATGGAGTAACTATTCTTGACACCATTGAGGTTTATGAATATGGAAAATTTCTACACATACTTGATTGTGAGAATAATAAAATTGAGCTATGGGAACCTATAGATAAAGTTTTTACAGATCTATATACAGGTAGTACTACCATTAAGACAGGTATAGGAGGTGTATTTTTTAAAAGCAAAAACCCTGAAAAGCTTAAACTATGGTATCAGGATAATTTGGGAATTGTAACCAATGAATATGGCTCGCTTTTTTGTTTTCATAATTCCTTGAAACCAGATGAGAAAAACTTTTTGCAATGGAGCCCCATGTCTGATAGTACTGACTACTTTTCACCGTCTAGACAAGAATACATGATTAATTATAGGGTAAATAACTTACCACTTTTAGTCGGTAATCTAAAAAGAAATAAGGTAGAAATACTTGATTCGATTGAATATACAGATTATGGTAACTTTATTCATATCCTTGGGCCTGAAGGCATTAAGATTGAACTATGGGAACCTAAAACAGAAACCCAATAACACCAGTACATTATCACTTAATAATTAATATATTAAAATCAAAAAACTTAGACTTATTTGATAATCCATGAGATGGTTTTGTTTTAAAAAATTAATTTTGCATAAAAAGAAAACTAAATGGGAATTAAGCAAAATCTATTGGGGTTTTTAAACAAAATACCTAAAAACGTTCAGTTAGTGGCCGTATCAAAAACAAAACCCAATGAAGCAGTTCAGGAGGCCTTCGATGCCGGGCAAAGGGTTTTTGGAGAGAACAAAGTACAAGACCTAATTTTAAAAGCTCCTGATTTACCAAATGAAATTGATTGGCATTTTATTGGACATATGCAAACTAACAAGGTAAAACAAATTGCCCCATTTATAAAAATGATACATGGCGTTGATAGTCTAAAACTACTTAAGGAAATAAACAAACATGCGATTATAAATAATCGAATAATTCAATGCCTTCTTCAATTTCACATTGCCAGCGAAAACACTAAGTTTGGGCTAAGTATTGAAGAAGCAGAGAGCATTCTTAATAATCCTGAAATTGCTAATCTTAAAAATATTGAAATAGTCGGGGTTATGGGAATGGCTACATATACAAACAACACTTCACAAATAAGAACAGAGTTCAGGCAGTTACATGAAATTTATAAGCTACTTAAGAACAAGTATTTTGGCAACACTATCTCCTTTAAAGAGATTTCCATGGGAATGTCAGGTGACTACCAAATAGCCATTGATGAGGGCAGTACTATGATAAGAATTGGAACAAAAATATTTGGTTCACGAAACTAGTCACCCCAACGATGTTGAGAATCCTTAAACACAACTAATGAGCACATATATATTATTTTTTCTTGGGTTTGTAATTTTAATATACGGTGCCAAACTACTGGTTGATGGAGCATCTTCCATTGGAGTTAAAGCCGGATTACCTCAACTGATTATTGGGTTATCAATTGTAGCATTAGGAACTTCCCTTCCTGAACTTGTTATTAACGTGTTTGCAAGTTTAAAAGGTAACACTGGCTTAGCAATTGGTAATGTACTTGGCAGCAATATAATGAACACGTTGTTTATTGTTGGTATTACAGCAATTATATACCCCATAAAAGTTAGTTCAAGCGTTTGCAAAAGAGATTCGTGGATAAATCTCATTGCAATTTTATTGGTTGCAGTTTTGGCCAATGATACTTTGTTTGGCAATTCAAATAATTCTATCAATACCATTGATGGAATTATACTGTTGATATTTTTCATCCTTCTACTATATATTCTTTTTTCAAACAAAAGTGATAATAGCAAAAATGTTGAAAGCGATATAAAAAACTATTCATACATAAAATCAGTATTTTTAATAATAGCAGGTAGTTGCGGCTTATTTTTTGGTGGTAGATGGATAGTGGATGGTGCATTGATTATATCGCAAGATTTTGGAGTATCTGAATCAACAATCGGACTTACCCTGATTGCTGTTGCAACTTCTCTACCCGAACTTGTAACATCAGTTGTGGCAGCCCTAAAAAAGAATACAGATATTGCCATTGGAAATGCATTGGGTTCAAATATTTTCAATATTTTTCTTGTACTTGGTACCAGTGCTACAATATCTCCAATTGCGTTTGATTCCAACTTAAATATTGAAATTGGAATACTAATTATATCCTCACTCTTTTTAATGGTTGTTATAAGATTTGGCGGAAGAAAAAGGACAATTACGCGTTTCGAGGGTGTTTTACTGGCTAGTGGCTATGTAGTATTTCTTGTTTGGTCAATATTTTTATAGATTTGCTATACTTAAAACTACTTTTTTACAATGAGATTAATTAGTATAACAACTGTGTTGCTTTCTTTACTAATAATTCAATCTTCATTTGCTCAACAACAAGGTTTTGGATGTGTGAGCAATATGAAAGTGACATCCTTTAGTGGAACTAATAGCTATATTAATAAAACCGAACCTTCAGTAAATATTCCACCTCTTTTTGGCAAAAAAGCAAGAAAAAGTAATAAAACTTTATCACTACCATTTGGTGTTGGAATTAATTCAATTTATTATGACCAGTCTTATCTGGCTAGTAAGCTACTTCTTTCTTCCGATTCAACGGATATAATAGCCCGTGCCGACTCTATATATCAAAATACAACTGCTTATGAGTTTAAGGGACAGATTAGACCAAATCTGTGGTTATTCCCATTTTTAAATGTATATGGTATATTTGGATATACAAAAGGTGTTATATCTCCAAACCTTGTTGTACCTTACATAGTACTTGAAAACATTCCAATTATCGATACATTGGTTGTGGATACAACATTTGAAATTCATGATGAAATTGGATATGTTGGCCCAACCTATGGCATTGGTGCTACATTGTCAAAGGGATTTGGAAGCTTCTTTGTATTGGTTGATTACAACTATTCTGTGACCAACCCAACGGATATGGATGACAATCTACGCAATCATTTTTTTAGTCCAAAATTTGGTATATTTCTAGGTAAAGCTAGTAATAAGTCGTTTGGAGCATTTTGGTTAGGGGCAATGTATATTAGTAACGACCAGTCGTTTACAGGCAAAATAGATGTAGAGGAAATAAACCCCGTTTTCGTTCCTTTATTTGGCAATGAGGCTACCTATTCGGGCGAAATTTCAGCAGTTCAACAATGGAACTTTGTAATTGGTGGATCATACGTAATAAACAATCATCACCATATTGTACTTGAAATAGGGATGTTCGATCGTAAACAAATTTCGTTCGGATACGATTTTAGATTCTAATACCTAATTCTAGTGTTCCTTGGATATAAATCCTGAACTTTAACTACCGTAAGATAAACTACTTCTTGATTTTCTTGATGGGAAGAGTTTGAAATAATCTACCAAGATCCCTTCTAACTGTTTTTTCAGATACTTCACCATGATTTAATCTGCCAGTACCAACACCCTGCCAAACTAATCTTTTTTTCGAGTGGTTTAATAAATCAACCACTATTGTACCAACAGCATAATCATGCTTTACTGCAGTATAAGGATACATGGGCATTCCATAACCAACAACCCCTACTCCTGCTCCACCGGTACCAACTCCAACTCCAACTGAAACTCCGCCATATCCATTATACCCAGCATAATGATCATTATAAGCCGAATAGCTTGTTTCTTCTTGGACTACGACATAAACAGAAACCTGTAAGTCAGCATTTTCTTTTTGGTAAACATAACCTCTCTTTTCCATTTCATCTTTAATCGACATCAATATATACTCTTTGGTTTGAGGGATTACCACTTTATCATTTACAGGATCCCAATTTAACAAACCAAATGTTTTGAAGGAGGTAAAATCTACATTTTTATCATACTCGCCAGCAAATTTCCATGGATTGCAAGATGAAAGAATAAGCATTAGTAATACTGGAAGAATTATTTTTTTCATTTTGTTTTTCTTTATTATATGAAACTTACATTCCTATTTATGAACAGGAAAACGAGCTAAAATTTGTGAAACATTCTTGGGTAACTTTCTATCCCTTGCCTCCAAATTATTCTCAACCTCACGTGATCCTATACCTTGCCATATTAGCTTCTTGTTGGATACACTAAAAACATCAATAATTAAAGTGCCTTGTGTATAGTTATGTTGGGAAACAGTTGTATTGGAAAAACCAGGTCCATAACCGTATCCATACCCAAAGCCAGAATAGCCCCATCCACCACCATAACCAGCCCAACCACCATAATGATTGGTATAAGCTTCGTAGCTGGTTTTTCCTTTTAATGTAAGAAAGATAGAAACTGCCATATCACCTCCTTCTTTTTGGAACTTATAGCCTTTTTTCTCAAGATTGCTTTGAATGGCCATCATTATAGTTTGCTTATCGTATTCATTTATCTGAAAACCATGCTTATAATCCCAAGGATAAAAACTAAACGTACTGTAGTTACTAAAGTTTACAGATCTATCATAATCATAATTAACATCTAGTGAACTACAGGAAAACATCAATAATACTATTGCAATAAGGGTGATATGTTTCATTATGTTTTTTTTTACGAAAATACACTTAATTCGATGATATAAGCAAATCTTAATATTTAAAATAGGTAACAACTGATTATCAACCCATTAGTTTATAATCATTAGTTTATATGTTAATTTATTAGCAAATAGTTGCAAAATAGTGACATCGCCTATATATTTGCAACTGTTATTAAATTAACAACTAAAAGAATTAATGAACGCACGCGACACATTTAAACAACTTCCTCACAAAACCATTGAGCGATTAAGTCAATACCGTAGGGCATTACTCATTTGCCTGGATAATAACAAAGACCATATCTTTTCGCACGAAATAGCAAAGATACAACATATTACACCTGTACAGGTACGACGCGACTTGATGCTAATCGGTTATTCCGGAACATTACGGAAAGGGTATAATATCCAGGAACTAATTGATCTTATAGCTGATATTATTGATAGTGAAGTGGGTATTAATGTTGGAATTGTAGGGATGGGAAATCTTGGAAGAGCCCTGATTAATTATTTTTCAGGTAAGCGTCACAAGCTATCAATTGCAGCTGGTTTTGATGTTAATCCTGATAAAATTGGAAGAACTGTGAATGGCATACCATGCTATGAATGCAAAACTATGAAAGAGATAATTCAAGAAAAGAATATTGAAATAGGAATTATCACAGTACCTGCTACCCAAACAACAAGTGTTGCCAAAAAACTTGTGGAATCAGGAATAAAAGGAATTTTAAACTATACACCAAAACCCGTTGAGGTTCCCGAAGGTGTATATCTTGAAGAGTATGATATGATAACAACCCTTGAGAAGGTTGCATTTTATGTAAAAATGGAAAATGAAAGAACTGCAGATATGGCTCGACTAAGACAAGATCAGGGAACTGCAGCTTCTGATTTTTAATTATAACCCATTGAGTTTTCTCAAATAATATATTTGGGAAATGAAATTAAACAATAGTTATTCTAGTACCTCCATTATCAACACCAAGTAGTTCAGGTGCTGTAATAATTGCATCTTTACCACTACGAACAACAAAATTTATGGCTGCCTGAATTTTTGGGCCCATACTGCCAGCACCAAACTGACCATCTTTTAGATATTGTTTCGCTTCTGCAATACTTAATCTATCAAGTGTCTTTTCTTGGGGTGTATTAAAATTTAGACACACTTTAGGTACATCTGTTAAAATAAATAGCTTATTCGCATGTATTTGAGATGCCAACAGAGATGATGCAAGATCCTTATCAATAACAGCATCAATGCCTTGTAACATATTTTCCTTTTTATAGTAACATGGAATACCACCACCACCAACAGCAATGGCAATATGACCACTACCTGCTATTTTCTCAATTGACCTCATGTTAAAAATTACAAGAGGTTCGGGCGATGCTACCACTTTCCTCCAGCCACCCCTAGCTTTGTCTTCCTTAAAGATTGAATCCGAATCTTTCATTAATTTATCGGCCTCTTCTTTGGTGAAATATGGTCCGATGGGTTTAGTTGGATTTAAAAATGCAGGATCATCCTTGTTAACTAATACCTGAGTAATGATGGATATAACATCTTGATCCAAGTCATTCTCCATTAACACATTACGTAATTGCTGCTCAAGCAAATAGGCAATAAAACCCTGGGAGTATGCAACACTTATATCCAATGGCATATCAGGTAGGCCATATAACTTATTTCCGGCGGTATTAGCCATTAATATATTTCCAACTTGCGGTCCGTTACCATGAGTTAACACAAGGTTATACCGCCTGTCCATCAGTTTAATCAAATTTTTACTTGCTTCATAAGCGTTCAACTCCTGCTCGTCAACAGTCCCCTTCTGACCGGCTTTCAATAATGCATTTCCACCAAATGCTACAACAGCTAACTTCCTCATAATCAATAATATTTTATTAAAAAAAGAGCACAAAGGTACTAATTTTTTTAATGTACAAGTAAATGTTATGCATAGAAATTAAATTTCAGTAGGTTATTGGTTAATATCATATCTAATTTTCCTAAATTCGCCTTGGAAACACTATTACAAGTTATGAGCAGTTTGATATTCCAAAAAATAAGCCTTAAAAACATTTTCGGACTAGTATTAGGCCCTCTCCTATTTTTATGGATTACAATATTTTTGGATCTGGAGCCCGGAAAACCATCAGTTACATATACTCTTGCCATAGCTGTTCTAATGGCAATTTGGTGGATAACAGAAATAATACCTCTGGCAATTACAGCTTTACTACCAGTTGTTCTTTTCCCAATTTTTGGTGTAATGAATGGAAAAGACGTTTCGTCAACTTATTTTAATCATGTTATTTTTTTATTTATTGGTGGTTTTTTGGTGGCGCTGGCCATGCAAAAATGGGATCTGCATAAACGTATTGCCATTAAAATTCTGATGATAACCGGATCCAGTCCGGCCCGGATATTACTAGGATTTATGCTGGCAACTTCCTTTTTATCGATGTGGATTTCCAATACAGCAACTGCCATGATGATGGTTCCAATATTGTTATCAATCACAAAAAAACTCGAAGATTTTATTGACCAAAAGGAGTTAAACAAATATACTGTTGGGCTTTTGTTAGGAGTTGCATATAGCGCATCCATTGGTGGTATTGCCACTTTGGTGGGAACTCCACCTAACCTTTCTTTTGCCAGGATTTTCCAGATTATGTTTCCATCAGCTCCGGAAATAAGTTTTAGTACTTGGTTTATTTATGCCTTACCCATTAGTATAATATTTTTTGCAATCACCTGGCTTTATCTATTTATCTTATTCAAACCAAAGAAATCATTTGGGCGACTCAAGAATGTTAATTTTAAAGACCAGTACACCCAACTAGGTAAGTCAACATACGAACAAAAAGTAGTTGCTTATATATTTTCCTTACTGGCAATACTATGGTTAACTAGGGCTGGACTTAACATAGGATCATTAAATATACCAGGATGGAGTTCATTGCTATCAACTCCAGCATATATAAACGATGGTACCGTTGCAATTGCATTATCAATTGTTTTGTTTTTGATTCCTTCGAAAAGCAAAACAAATAAACGGATTATGGATTGGGATACAGCCTCAAAAATACCATGGAATATTGTACTGTTATTTGGGGGAGGTTTTGCTCTGGCAAGTGCATTTAAGGTATCAGGATTATCTATTTGGGTTGGTGAACAACTAAGCAGTATTGGTGGACTTCATCCAATTCTAATTATCGCAATAATTGCAATTACAATGACATTTCTTACCGAACTCACCTCAAACACAGCAACTACTGAAATGCTATTACCAATACTTGCAGGTATGTCAGTATCAATAAATATTAACCCATTGCTTTTTATGCTTCCGGCAACAATTAGTGCATCAATGGCATTTATGTTACCAGTGGCTACACCTCCAAATGCAATAGTATTTGGCTCAAATAAAATAACGGTAATACAAATGGCAAAAACAGGATTTATGCTAAATATTGTTGGTGTAATGGTAATAACATTAATCACTTATTTTTGGGGATCTTGGGTATTTGGAATTGAACCAAATGTAATGCCATCATGGGCAGTTACTCACTAATTTACAAGGTTTCTAATTTAATATCACATAATTGAATAGTATAACCCATCAAAACAAAGCTTATATTTTAGCCTTATTGGCAGTATTATTTTGGTCTACAATGAGCTCTGCCTTTAAAATCACTTTAAGATTTATCGATTTCGATGAATTATTACTATGGTCTTCTTTGTTTGGAGCAACTACATTATTTATTATTAATCAATTTGGCAGAGCACCTATCAGATTTAAAAATCTATCATGGGCTGATATAAAATCATCGGCACTAATGGGATTCTTTAATCCTTTCCTATACTATCTAATACTATTTAAAGCATACGAATTATTAGATGCTCAAATGGCTGGAACATTAAATTATACATGGCCTATAGTACTTGTAATTTTGTCAGTCATCTTTTTAAAACAACGAATTAGCGCATATAGTTTTGTGGCTATCTTTGTAAGTTTCATAGGGATAGTAATAATTAGCACCCAAGGTAATATTTTTAGTATCGAGGGCTCAAATATCCTTGGTGTAATCCTTGCCGTTGGAAGCTCAATAATATGGTCCATATATTGGATATTAAACATGAAGGATAGTCGAGAAGAAACCAATAAAATTTTTCTAAACCTTAGTTTTGGCTTTATTTATATTCTTATCTACTTACTAATTACTTCCAACGATTTTACAATACCAACAGGATATGCAATATTGGGCAGTATTTATATCGGAATTTTTGAAATGAGCCTTACTTTTGTAATATGGTTATTAGCTCTTAAAAACTCAAGCAACACAGCAAAAGTTAGTAATCTGATATTCCTTTCCCCATTTATTGCATTGCTTATAATCAATATTACCATTGGGGAAAAAATACTATCATCAACAATCATTGGATTAATATTTATCATTGGTGGAATAGTAATTCAAAGGTTTAGCAATGGTAAGCTTCAATCCAACGACTCATAAACTTACCGGCCAGACATTAAATTTACATATCTAATTAATAGACATTATAAAAAACTTTACTTTTATTTTTTTAAAATAAGATGAGATGTACCCTAGAATAAGTGATTTCATAAACGACGTTTTTGGAACTAATATTAACCTTCCAATTCAAAGCTATGGTTTTTTTCTTGCCCTTGCTTTTCTTGTGGCTGCATTGATATTGCGACATGAGCTTAACCGCAAAGAAAAAGAAGGATTAATTAAGTCAACCCTAAAGAAAACCCTAGTTGGTAAACCGGCTTCATGGATTGAGCTCTTAACAACCTTTGTTGTTAGCCTGTTTGTCGGGTATAAACTTAGTGGTATTATACTGTACTGGGATTTAATGCTTTCCAATCCACAAGACTTTGTATTTTCCACTGAAGGATCATGGATTGGTGGTATATTAATAGCTACAATAGCTACATATTACCAGTTTTACATTAAAAACAAACAGAAGCTAGCAACACCTGTTTTGAAAGAAATAGAAATTCCCGCTAAAGATCAAATGTGGCCAATTGTATTTATTGCGGTTGTTTTTGGCATTGTTGGCGCTAAAATATTTCATCAGCTTGAGAATTTGGATGATTTTTTACGTGATCCGATGGGTTCAATGTTATCGTTTAGTGGACTAACTTTTTATGGTGGGTTTATTGTTGCAGCATTTGCCGTTGCAATATACGGTGAAAAACATGGTATTCCATGGCGTCATATTGCCGACTGCGTTGCACCACCTTTAATTATTGCATATGGTATTGGGCGTATTGGATGTCAGGTTGCAGGAGATGGAGATTGGGGAATTGTAGTTACAATGGCTCAACCCGGTTGGTTATCATTTTTACCCGACTGGTTATGGGCATACAATTATCCACATAATATACTAAATCAAGGTATCCCCATTGAAGGTTGTGTGGGCCCTCATTGTTACCAACTATCGCAAGCTGTATATCCAACTCCAATATATGAAACACTAATGTCTTTCTTAATTTTTGGAATACTATGGTCCATCAGAAAAAGATTAACCATACCTGGTGCTCTTTTTGCCATTTACTTAATGTTTAATGGGCTAGAAAGATTCTTAATAGAAAAAATCAGAGTAAATAATGTTTTTGATTTTATGGGAATGAATCTAACACAAGCCGAAATAATATCAACAATACTATTTATTGCTGGTTTGACATTCCTAGTGGTATTTAGTATTGGAACTAAAAATAAGATCCAGAATGAATAGTACTTTTACATATTTATCAGATTCGAAGATACTTACTTATGCAATCAACCAATATGAATCTTGAAATAATTACAAAACAAGTAGTAAACCTTAGTAAAGCTGTAGGTAGATTTATCAAGCAAGAAGTTGCTCAGTTGAAGAATTCCGATGTTGAAGAAAAAGGTATGCACAATTTTGTTACATATGTTGATAAACAAGCCGAAAAAACTATTGTTACAGAACTTAGTAAGATTCTTCCCAAAGCGGGTTTCATAGCCGAAGAAGATGGCAGTTTACAAAGATCGGATAGATTGAATTGGATTATTGATCCTCTTGATGGAACAACAAACTATATACATGAACTACCACCCTTTTCCATATCCATTGCATTGTTGGATGGAAATGAAATTATTGTTGGTGTTATTTATGAAATAAACCTAAAAGAATGTTTTTATGCATGGAAGAATAGCCCTGCTTTTTTGAATGGCAATGTGATAAATGTATCTAGTACACATAATCTTAACTCCGCTTTATTGGCAACTGGATTTCCATATTATGATTACTCTTTACTTCCACAATATATGGAGTTATTAAGCGACTTAATGCAATCAACCCGAGGAATTCGACGACTTGGATCAGCAGCGGTTGACCTTGCTTACTTAGCCTGTGGCAGATTTGATTTGTTTTACGAATATGGACTTCAATCATGGGATGTTGCTGCTGGAATCCTTATTGTTAGACAAGCTGGTGGCCTAGTATCTGATTTTTCAGGTAATAACAATTATATTTTTGGCAAAGAGATTATTGCTTCAAATAGTTTAATTCATAATGAATTCCAAATAAAGCTTGATCATTATTTCGGAAAATAAAATAATAGATAATCTTTCTAATTTTCGTATACTTGTAAGCTAAAACAACCATTATTAATGGAAAGAGTCAATCATCAAAATATTGATAAGGATAGTCCAACAAGGAGTATATTAAAGGCAATTAGCTGGAGGTTAATCGCATCAGGGTCAACCTTCATCATCAGTTTTACAATTTTCACCCAAACTACTGAGACCGCATTTAAGGATATCGTCGGAGCCGTTTCTCTTATTACTGCAGTAGATATTGTATCAAAACTAATACTATACTACTTGCATGAAAGAATGTGGACAAATATTGTTTGGGGTAAATACTGGCGTCGACAAGCTGCAAGAAGGAGATCGAGGAGAATTAATAAAATAAGGAAGAAAAATCATGAAAAAGATTAGTTCAAAGATATTGTACGTAATAATTCTTGTATTGGTTTTCATGACAAGTCATGCCCAAATTGATACTACAATAACAAGAGTTTATACTTTCAATATTGATGAAATGATTGCTCCTCCTGTTTGGCGAACAACTAAACTTGCTATTGAAAGAGCTGAGAAAAATGATGTTGATTTAATTCTAATCCACATGAACACTTATGGTGGGATGTTGGATGCAGCCGACTCTATCAGAACAAAGATTCTCGATTCAGAGATTCCGATTTATGTTTTTATTGACAAAAACGCGGCCTCGGCGGGTGCTTTAATTTCAATTGCTTGCGACAGTATTTATATGGCACCCGGAGCTAGCATTGGTGCTGCTACTGTTGTTGACCAAGAAGGTAAGGTGCTTCCCGACAAATATCAATCTTACATGCGTTCAATGATGCGATCAACTGCCGAAGCAAAAGATAGAGATCCAGATATTGCGCAGGCAATGGTTGATCCAAAAATATATATCCCTGGGATAAGCGATACCGGGCAGGTGCTTACTTTTACAGTTTCTGAAGCCATAGAAAATGATTTTTGTAATGCAGAAGTAGTTGACAAAGAATCTTTATTAGAACATGCAGGATACAAAAACTATGAATTTGTTGAACATCGATTATCAGCTACCGATAAAATGATTGGATGGTTAATAAATCCTATGATTAGCGGAGTATTGATAATGGTAATTATTGGGGGAATTTATTTCGAGTTACAATCACCAGGAATTGGATTTCCAATTGCAGCTTCTATAATTGCAGCACTACTCTATTTCGCTCCACTTTACCTTGAAGGTTTGGCAAATAATTGGGAAATACTATTATTTGTAGTTGGTTTAATCCTACTTGCCGTTGAAATATTTGCAATTCCAGGTTTTGGTGTTTTCGGAGTTGCTGGGGTTTTCTTTATGATTACCGGTCTTACTCTTAGTATGGTTGGGAATGTTGGCCCCGGATTTTTCGATATTGATACTTCTGGTATTGTAATGGCATTTTTAGTTGTGGTTATTGCTTTTTTTATTGCCATTTTCGGATCAATCATAATTAGTAAACAAATATTTACAACCCATGCATTTGGTCATCTTGCACTTGATAAAGTTCAAAATGCAGACGAAGGCTATACATCTGCTTTAAAGCAATACAGTGATTTGATTGGCAAAACCGGAAAAGCATATACTGTGCTTAGACCAGCTGGAAAAATAATATTCAACGATGAGCTTTTTGATGCTACAGCCAGATCTGGCATGATTGAAAAAGGAGAAGATGTGATTGTACATGACTATCAAAATGCCCAGCTTATTGTTGATAAAGTAATAAAAAGCTAATCTTAATCAGATACGATTCGTACCTTTTAATAGCTGTTATTGATTGAATATTTCAATATAAAAATGATACCAATTATAAAACTATTAAAAGGCGACATAACAAAACTAAAAGTTGATGCCATTGTTAATGCTGCAAATAGTAAACTTGCAGGAGGAGGTGGAGTTGATGGAGCAATTCATATTGCTGCGGGTGATAAGTTAACCAAAGCTTGCATGGAACTAGGTGGATGCAACACCGGTAATGCAAAAATAACTCCCGGATTTAACCTTTATGCCAAATATATTATTCATACTGTTGGTCCGGTATGGCGGGGCGGTGATTCAAAGGAGAAAGAATTACTCGAGAGTTGTTACATTGAGAGTCTAAAAATTGCAGTTGAAAATAATATCAACACCATAGCTTTTCCAAATATTAGCACAGGAATTTATGGTTTTCCCAAAAAAGATGCGGCTGAAATTTCTGTGGGGACTGTGAAAAGATTTATTGAAAACTCCAAGACTCTTAAGCAAATAATATTTGTTTGCTTTGATGATGAAAATTATAGTCTTTACAAAAAACTGCTTGGCTAACAGTTTTTTATCAGTCATTTAGATAAATACCATCTTTCTCAATCCTAATTAATTTTTGCTTATAAAGCGATCCTATTGCCTTTTTAAATACTTTCTTGCTCATCTCTAATTTAGCCAATATAATTACTGGATCAGTCTTATCGTTTAAATTCAGAAAGCCATCATTATTTTTTAACTTCTCTAGTACTTTTTGAGCATTGGGCTCAATGCTTACATATCCTTGCTTCTGAAGACTAACATCAATCTTATTATCAGGGCGAACCAGTTTAATATATCCTTTTAATCTTTCACCAGGTGAAACAGCTTGGAAAAGCTCATTATCATATAGCAACCCTTTGTGAATATTATTTATTATCACATTTATTCCCAAATCAGTTGGATTACATATTAAAAGATCAACCTCTTGACCATTTTTTACTGAGATTTCATCAGTCTCCAAATATTTATTTGTTTTGCATGATGCAACAAGTCGCTGCGAGCTCTCATCCAAAAAAAGATATACAGGATAACTCTTACCGATATTCATTCTTTCATTTTGTTCAGAATATGGTACCAAGAGATCTTTTTCCAAACCCCAGTCCAGAAATGCACCAACGGGATTTATATCTACAACTTCAAGAACTGCAAATTCATTTAACATAATACCTGGTACAATGGTTGTAGCAATAAGCCTATCTTCCGAATCCTTGTATATGAATACAGAAATTTCATCACCAACAACCATTCCTTTAGGCACATATTTGTTTGGTAATAACACCTCGTTATCATCATCATCAACCAGGTAATAGCCATTTAAAGTTCTTCGTTTCGCAGATAATAAATTAAAAACACCCAGTTTCATGATAATATTTATTTGTAATTAGGAATCTGCAAAACTAACCATATTTAATGCAACTGGCCTTATCTATACCCTCTATTGTTCTTTTCAATTTTTTTTATGGTTTTTCTGCACTTCGACTTAACACCTGGAGTACCAAAAGGTATTAGCAATTCAAGCATCAATTTAAGTTCATTTAATAATTCTGGTTCATCCATTGAAATCTTATAGAATATATCGGCAGAATATATCAATGAAGCAACCGGTGAACCAGCATTAATCAACACTTCGGATAAAAACTGGAGTAACTCACCATGGTATTCTTCAGGAATAACTACATTTACCAAAACCGCTAAAAATGCGCGACGTATGGCTACATTATCAATATTGGGCAATTGTTCTATAATTATGTGAACATAGGGTTCCAATAGCTTATTGTCCCGGTCACTTATTATACGTAACGGCCACGATGCTCGTCGTGAAATAGGCTCATGATTTAACAGTACTATATCAAGCAACTCTTTAATTAGTTGGGGCCGTGAGATAACAATATCAGCAATAAAATCTGCTTGTGAACGAGAATGTTCTGCCATCACAATATCTGATAAACTATCCATTTACATTAATTTTTATGACAACAAAAATAGTTCATAATATGAATTAATGCATTGTAGAAATAAATCATATTTCATAAAAAAACACTTCCTTTGCAGCATATAAAAAAGATGATTTAATTTAGTTAGTGGCAAAGCGACGATTCATAAGAGACTTTGTTGGTGTACTCAACAGCAACATTTTCTCAATAATATGCGGACTACTTGTAGTTATATTATTAACCCACATATTGGGCGTTGATGGGTTTGGTTTATATTACGCCTTGCTTGTTATTCCACTTATAGTTGTTAGTTTAACACATCTTGGAATAAGAGGAGCATCAATATTTATGATTGGTCAAAAAAAATTTACCGATGATGATATTGTATCTTCTGTTCTTTTCATATTGATTTTTTCAGGCATAATAGGAATACTTGCAAGTATAGGAGCATACTCAATATTTTACGAACCTGAATACACAATACTCCTAATTAGCTTAGTTGTTATTATAATTCCATTTAGATTGGGAATCATCTACATTGGTGGTATTTTTTTAGGTAAAGACGAAATAAAAGAAGCAAACAGATTTGAATGGGCAATAAATTTAATAAACCTATTGCTTGCAATTATACTAGTTTGGCATTTTAAAACTGGCTTACTAGGAGCTATTATATCTTTAACAACAGCAAATATCCTTGTTGGATTTTGGGCAATCTATAAAGTATCTATTAAGTTTAGCATAAGAATAAGGTATATACCTGAAATTGTTAAACAGCTGCTGAAATTAGGTGTAATGTATGCTTTTACATTTTTTGTGATTCAATTAAATTATCGGGTAGACATATTATTATTAGAGAAGCTAAGTAGTATACACGAAGTAGGTATTTACTCATTGGGAATTCATATTACTGAACAGCTTTGGCAGGTTCCTTTTGCCATAAGTATTGTGCTTTTTAGTAGAACCGCCAACGCCAAAGATTACTCTTTAATGACCGAATCAACCGTATCGTTGGCAAGACTATCCTTTATACTTATTCTCTTCTTATCACTAATCGCAATTATTGTAGCTCCATATTTAATTCCATTAATCTTTGGGAAAGATTTTACTGCAAGTGTAATTATCCTCCAGTATATTCTACCAGGTGTAATCATTTTGGTTATTTTCAGAGTATTAAGTGGACAGTTGGCTGGTATGGGTAAACCACATTATGCTGTTTACATTTTTATTCCAGCACTAATTATAAATATTATTCTGAACTATTTTTTAATCCCCAAATATGGAGGAAAAGGTGCTGCAATTGCCTCTAACATAAGCTACATATTAGGTACAATTGGATATTGGATTATTTACTGTAGAGTACTGAATATTAGCGCTATTGAAATCTTAAGATTTAAGAAGAAAGACTTTAACACACTTATTGAATTAAAACAAAAGCTCCAGTTAAAATGGAAGAATTAGCAAAAACCTCATTTTTCTTCGTTGTTGGACGGCCACGGTCAGGAACCACATTGCTCAGAACCCTTTTTGATGCTCATCCAAATATAAACTTCCCTCCCGAATGCCAGTTTATAATTAACCTGTATCCAAAATATGGAAAAATCGTTTATTGGAATGAAAGGGATATCACAGATTTCTATAATGACCTAATCAATCAGTTTCTCTTCGATACTTGGAATATTAACAATGAAAGTCTTTTAAAATCATTATTGAAGTATACCGGGAATAATACATACGGAACGATTTGCAAGGTTGTTTACAACGAGTATAATTCATTATTTGATAAACAAAATATATTGTTTTTTGGTGATAAAAATCCGGGATATGCTATTTACACCACCACATTAATAAAAATATTCCCCGAAGCCAAATTTATTAATATCATTCGTGATTACAGAGACAATTTTGTTTCAATTAAAAATGTTGACTTTGAACTTCCTATACCTTCATTGGTTGCTCAAAAATGGAAGTATTTCTTCAAAAAATTTAATAAAGATAGCAAAGCGAAACCATCATCATATAATGTTATTAATTATGAAAAGTTAGCTGTTCAACCAGAAATTTACTTCAAAGCCTTATGTGAATTCATTGGTACATCTTATACACCTGAAGTTTTCAATTTTCATGAGAAGAAAGATGAAATAATGAAGCATTACCCACCGGGTTATATCAAAAGCTATCATTCAAGCTTAATGCACAGAATCAACACCTCTAAAATTGGTGTATGGAAAAAACAGCTATCGACAAAACAAGTAAAGCTCCTTGACTTTACAATTGGAAAGGTTGCAGAAAAAGCAGGTTATGAAAGAGAGTACACTGAATTTAACATATGGATTTCAATTATTGCGTTTCCTGGAAGGTTATACGCGGCATTGTTATATATTGCAACTATTGTTATAGATACCTTTCCATATAAACTAAGGATGGCAATCCTTATCAAGGGACCTCTATTATTAGCTAAAATATATCTATCTTTATTTAACCGGAAGAAGTTAAAGGAACTGAATGATGTAATTATAAAACGTTAATCGTATAATATGGATATAACATCTGATAGGTTTTACTACTATCAACCTGAAAACATATCCAGATAATTATTATTAATTAAGAACATCGAAAGGTATTGGTTCCATAACCTTATAAACAGGATATGGATAATATCCTGATCCCCATTGTGGAGCCAAATATCTATCAAAATAATTCCATTTAAGCAACCCGTCATCCGATTGTGCTTCAAGCAGTGCAGCAACCAATGATCCCAATTTCTGATCAGTTTTCACAATATATGTTCCCTTTGGAAATTCTCGTTCTTCATTAATAAAATCGCCGCTTACCTTATTGGTATAATGTCCTTGGTTAAGCCTGCCAGAACCATGTAGCTCATTGATTTTGAACCTTTCAACTAATACTTTTTTATTATTCTTCAGTTGTGAAATTTCTATCCCATGTGACCTAAGTAATGAAACCACATCTGGATCGAGTACACTTATTAGATAAGCATAAGGAAATTTCACATTCTTTGTGGCGTAAAAGTCAGCAATATAGGGTACAGTTACTGTTACTTTTCTATCGCTGCTTTTGTATCGCCAGTAACCTTTAACTCCAGGTATGGTATCTGTTTCATATGCCTTAATAGTAATTTGTTCAGGAGTTGGGTAACCTTTGTAGTCAATGGCAAATGAATCATAAACAGCAGGTTGCATACCTCTACTAATGGTTTGCTTATCGGCTTCATCCAACAAGGAGATAATTTCATTTTTGTTCGCAGAAGCGTATTCCAATATTGTTACTAGTAAACTATAACAACCCTGTACTCTGGTCCTAAAATCTGCATAAACATAATTCTCATTTAGAATTGCCAATCGATTTCTAATCCCAATATAATTAACTAAATATCTTGGTTCACATGCATAAGCAGTCCAACCTTTTGAATAATCCATTCTATCTATAAACACTCCATAAAAAATGTTTTCAACGTCATACTCATCCCACAATGTACGATGAACGTCAGGCATCATTTTATCTCGCATGTAGTTTATCAATTTCCTATCACCATTCGGGTTCATCATCCATGTGAAGGTGATTGGTTCTTCATGAAATGAACCATTTGTTGTATGACAATCAACTGTTATTGCTGGATCCCAAACATTGAGTATATTTTCAACAACACCCTTAAGTTCAGGAGTTTCCAATTTCATTGCATCTCTGTTCAAATCAAGATTTTGACCATTATATCTTATTCCTACTCCATTTTCAGGGCCCACCTGATTCTTTCTGTTGTTAACGCTAATTTTTTCGTTACCATCTATATTTAGTATGGGTGTAATTAGAACAACAACATTTTTTAGTATTTCCGAATTTGGATTACTCAATAAATCGCGAGCTAACATCTGAACAGCTTCTTTACCTTCAACCTCTCCTGCATGTATATTAGCCTGCAGATAAACAACAACTCTATCGCCAATTTCATTTGGATTGCTGGGTAATGGGTTTGCGATAACAAGCATTGGTACATCAAAACCCTCAACTGTTCTAGCAATTGTGTCGATTGAAATATATGGTGAGCTTCCCTCCAAAGAAACTATAAAATCCATAACATCTTTATACTTTGATGTTGATTTATAATCTGATTTTTCTGCAACAGTTAATAATTTATTCTGAGAAAACAAGGAAGTTGCACTTATTAGCAAAAGGAATATCCAAAATATATAATGTTTCATAATAGTAACAATATGAAGAATTACTGATCTGGAAAAATACTTATGTGGTTGAATAAAATGGCTATATTTTAAATCAAAATAAGTTCAAGTGCATATATTTTTTCTATAACTTTGACAATTATTAATAAATCACATCTACAATGAAATCGTTAGAAGGAACAAGGACAGAACAAAATTTACTAAAGGCTTTTGCAGGTGAATCTCAAGCAAGAATGCGTTATGATTATTTCACAAGTCAGGCTAAAAAAGAAGGGCTAGAGCAAATAGCAGCAATTTTTGCAGAAACAGCGCTTAATGAAAAAGAACACGCAAAACGATTTTTTAAATTTCTTGAGGGTCGACCAGTGGAAATTATTGCAACTTATCCTGCAGGAAAGATTGGTACCACATTGGAAAACTTAAAGGCATCTGCCGAAGGTGAAAACGAAGAATGGACTGAATTATATCCTGAATTCGCACGCATTGCTGAGGAAGAAGGATTTAAAGAAGTAGCTGTTGCTTTTAAAATGATTGCAAAAGTTGAAAAAGCACATGAAGAAAGATACACCAAGCTTTACAACAACCTAAATGAAGGCCATGTTTTTGAAAGAGGTGAAAACCTTGTTTGGAAGTGTCGTAATTGTGGATATCTTCACGAAGGCAAAAAAGCACCACAGAAATGCCCAGCATGTTTACATCCTCAATCCTATTTTGAGATAAAGGAAAAGAATTATTAATTTTTATAATTATCTTTTTAAATAAGTAGCTTATAAGAGTATATTAATCCGATTTACATATGCATATATTGCATGAGTTAATTCCAATAATTCGTCAATCGTTTACAATTACGTTATTTGTATTGTCGATGATGTTAATAATTGAGTACTTAAATGTTTTTTCACGAGGCATTTGGGGCAATAAATTAAAAACAAGTACCTGGAAACAAATTTTATTGGCAGCAGTTTTGGGTATTATTCCGGGCTGTCTTGGAGCTTATACAGCTGTATCTCTTTATGTACATAATGTTATTGGTACAGCTGCATTAGCTACTGCTATGATTGCTACCTCGGGAGATGAAGCATTTTTTATGTTCACTCTCATTCCTGATACTGCAATTGTTATCCATGTTTTATTATTCGCCATAGCCATAGTAGCAGGTTTTGTGGTTAGTATTTTTGTAAAAAAGAACTCCGGAGTTGTAAACTACCCCGACAAACACCTTGAGGTTCACAATGACGAGGCACAATGCTTTTGCTTTAGTGGTAAGGAGATTATTGCCAACTTTAAAAATATTACATTGCTACGTTCAGTACTTCTAATAATACTTTCTGGAGCACTTGCAGTAATATTGTTTTTCGATGGTCATGAACATGGCGACCATATTCAATTTATTTCAATGCCAGCAATGGATCATGCTCACCCCGAGTGGATAAGAATAACTTTCATTGCAGTAATTACCATTTCATTGTTGATGATTACCACTGTAAATGATCACTTCATATCACATCATATATGGGGACATATTATTAAAAAACATTTCGTTAGAATACTCCTCTGGACTTTAGTTACCTTACTTATTTTGAGCTTTGTAAATCACTATATGGATTTGGATAAACTAATTGGAAATAATATCTACTGGGTGCTTATAGTAGCTGTATTAATTGGAATTATACCCGAGTCGGGACCACATCTGTTTTTTATAATCTTATTTGCATCTGGTAATTTACCATTTAGCATTCTACTTGCAAATTCAATTGTGCAAGATGGCCATGGTAGTCTTCCATTGTTGGCCGAGTCTCGAAAAGGATTTATTATTATAAAAGCAATTAATGTTGCTATTGCATTCCTGGTAGGCATCATTGGGATTATGGCTGGAGTATAACCTATATTCTCATTAATGAACTATTAACATTCGTATTTCGCAATCGATTTCGACCTATATTGTTATTTAAAAGGTGATTAGCCTTAAGTTACATCTGACAAATTTTAGTCACAAATCGAAATAATTAAAAAATAAAAGCTACATTAGCCCTCCAAAATAAAAAAAGTGAAAAGTGAAAAGTGAAAAGTGAAAAGTGAAAAGTGAAAAGTGAAAAGTGAAAAGTGAAAAGTGAAAAGTGAAAAGTGAAAAGTGAAAAGTGAATAGTGAAAAGTGAATAGTGAATAGTG
>JAERTF010000042.1 GCA_016845105.1 Bacteroidota bacterium
GAAAAACTAAGCGTTAATATTGAGTCAATTGACAATCAGCATAAAATGCTGCTTAATATGATCAATAATTTTTATGAGGAGATTCATAAAATTCATGAAGGATTTAGTAATAGAACTTTAAAAGAGTTGAGGGCCGATTTAATTGAACAAATGAAAAACTATGCCGTTGAGCATTTCCGTACCGAAGAGGAATATTTTATAAAACACGATTATCCAGATTATGAAATCCACAAGAAAGAGCATGATGAATTTGCAGCAAAGGTTATTGATGTTGAACAAAGGTTTAAAAATGGAGATCTGATACTATCAACTGAATTAACCGATTATTTAAAGGATTGGCTTTTTGATCATATTCAGGATAGTGACCAAAAGTATTCCAAGTTTTTAGTGGAAAAAGGCGTGGTTTAGAATGGCTGTAAAACTGGTAGTAGTTTTTATGTGGAATTCATGTTTACCCACAATTATTTTCAATATTAAACACTACTTTTGATGTTTTGCTATTTTTCCGATTATGCCAAATTCAGCTTTACACTATATGTACAAAACAATAATTGTACTTTTAATTGCTGGGATATTATCATGTAGTTCAACAACTAGAAAGAATATTGAATCCTGGGAAAGTGAGATTCTTGATACAGAAAAGGAGTTTGCTCAATTGGCACAAAAAGAAGGTGTTCTTAAAGCATTTGCCGAATTTGCAGATGATAGTGCTGTTTTGCTGAGGAACAATAGTTTATATATTGGTAAAGATGCTTTAATTAATTACTATCAACGATCATCTTTAGATGAAAATGCTGAACTAACATGGGAGCCAGAGTTCATTAGTGTTGCTAGTTCAGGTGATATGGCCTATACATATGGGTATTATACTTATTCTTTTCTTGATTCAAATGAAATGAAAGTAGAAAATAGGGGTGTTTACCATACAGTTTGGAAACGACAACCGGATGACACATGGAAGTTTGTTTGGGATTAATATTAAACTAAATGTTATTTAAAATGAGATTTACGAGTATGCTATTTTTAATTGCTGCCATTTTTTTTATGAATGGATGTTGTGGATTGGGTGAAAAAGTATCAACTGTTTCATCACCATCGGAAAATATAGTTGTAAAATTTTTTCTATCAGAAAACGGATCTCCCACATATTCTGTATACCATAAAAATATGCTTATAATCGATTCTTCGAGAATAAGTTTCGATTTTAAAAATCAGAGTCCTTTGGGCAAAAATCTAAAGGTTAATTTAATACAAAGGGAGTCGGTGGTAGATGAGTGGGAAATGCCATGGGGAGAGCAACGAGTAGTACTTAACGAATACAATGAAATGATTGTCAACCTTCAAGAAACCGAAAATCATAAAAGGGAGTTTAATATTTATTTTAAGGTTTATAATGATGGAATTGGTTTTAGGTATGAGTTTCTTAAACAACCTGGGGTTGATAGTCTGATTATTAAGGATGAAAATACAGAGTTTAATTTGACTGGTGATCATACCTGTTGGTGGATACCAGGCGATTGGGATATTTATGAGCACCTATATAACACAACAAAATTTACTGATATCGATGCCATTTCAAAACGAAACCATTATGGATTAGCCCAAACGTTTATTCCAGAGAATGCTGTAAACACACCTGTTACTATGCGTATGGATAATGGTTTACACTTGAGTTTTCATGAAGCAAATTTAACGGATTATGCTGGAATGACGTTGAAAGTTGATAAAGATAAATTATTAATGACAAGTGAGCTAGTTGGTTCGGATAGATATGGTTACAAGGTTAAAAGAGCCCTGCCTTTTTTCACTCCATGGAGGACAATCCAGATAAGTGAAGATGCTGCAGATTTAATCGAATCCAACTTGATTGTTAATTTAAATGAGCCTAACAAACTAAGGGACATAAGTTGGTTTATACCAAAAAAGTACATGGGTATTTGGTGGGAGATGCACATCGGAACTAAAAGTTGGGATCTAAAAAGTGGAAATCATGGCGCCACAACAGAGAATGCAAAGAAATTTATTGATTTTGCATCTGATAATGGTATAAAGGGATTGCTGATTGAAGGGTGGAATACAGGTTGGGAGCATTGGATTGGTTTTGAAGATAGGGAAGGAGTTTTTGATTTTGTAACACCTTATCCTGATTATGACATTGATGAGGTAGTTGATTATGCTACAGATAAAGGTGTTGAAATAATAATGCATCACGAAACTTCGGCTGCTCCTCGCACCTATGATCAACAAATGGACACTGCCTTTGCATTGATGAATAAATATGGAATAACATCTGTAAAAACAGGATATGTTGGAAAAATCATTCCCAAAGGAGAGTATCATCACGGTCAATGGATGGTTAACCACTATCGCAAAGTTATTGAAAAGGCAGCCGAGAAAAATATCGCAATTAATGCTCATGAACCAATTAAAGCTACAGGAATTCGCCGAACATTTCCAAATGCGATTTCACGCGAAGGTCTTCGTGGCCAAGAGTTTAATGCATGGGCAATGGATGGAGGAAATCCACCGGAGCATTTATCCATAGTTGCTTTCACAAGAATGTTGGCTGGACCAATTGATTTTACACCAGGTGTTTTCGACATTAGCTTACCCACCAAACCTAATAATCAAATCAACACAACTATCGCTCATCAACTTGCACTTTATGTTGTGATTTACAGTCCCATACAAATGGCATGTGATTTACCCGAAAACTATGAAGGAAATTGTGCTTTCGACTTTATTAAAGATGTTGGCATTGATTGGGAACAATCAAAGGTGCTCAATGGAGAAGTTGGTGATTATGTAACAATTGCTCGCGAAGAAAAGAATAGTGGCAATTGGTTTGTTGGTAGTATTACAGATGAAAATAGTCGTGAAATAACAATTGATTTCAGCTTTGTTGATCCCGATGCGAAGTATAAAGCGATGGCTTATAAAGACTCTGAAAATTCACACTATAAAATGAATCCTACGGATTATGAATTGGAGGAATTTATTGTTACAAACAAAATGATTAAAACATTCAAGCTAGCTGAAGGAGGAGGATTGGCCATTAGCCTAATAAGGGATATAAATTAGAAATGGATTTCGAATATTGTTTTTTTTAGTAATTTGCAGATAATTAACCAACCTAAAATACATTATGAAAACAAATGCAATAATACTACTATTGATTTTATCCAATATATCGTTTATTTCAACATTATCTCAAAATTGGAGTACTGAATGGGGAACTAATACCAATTAAATTTCAAAGTGATTAAAAAAAGCATCATGATATAATTTGTGATAAGTGATTGATTTAACAATGTCAATACTCAAAGATTTAAGGAAATTATGCAGCCATTGTTTTAATTGGTTTAAATTATCATAGACTTTGTTTTTGAAATATTGCTTTATGTAATGCCAAACCTTTTCAGCAGGATTTAATTCAGGAGAATATGGAGGTATACGTATTAGTTTTATATTTTCAGGTATTTCATATTGTTTCAATGAATGAAACCCTGCGTTGTCAATTATAATTATTTTAAGCTCATCTGACTTGTACTTTGAGAACTCGAGTAAATACTGATAAAAAATCTCGCTTGTTGTTCCTTCTATTTCGTAGACAAATGCATCCCCATTTATCGGGGAGAAACTTCCATACAAATAAGTACTTTTAAATGCATGCTTATAAGTTACAACGGGTTTTACTCCTCTTGATGTCAAGCATTTTCCCAGATGAGTCATCAAACCAAAGCGACTTTCGTCTTGAAAATACAGGTTAACACTCTGAAATTTAGTTTTATCCAAGTTTTTACGGAACTCATCAAGTAGGTGTGGTAGTTTTTTTAAAGACCGTTAAGGCCTGTTCATCTTTTTTGTAATGGGATTTTCGCGGTGATTTAAGTTTTGTTTTGAAGTTTCTTATCATATAGGTCCTCAAAGTATTGTACTCAACCTTTAATCCAAAACTCTTCTCTACCCACAAAACTGCATCCCAGTAACCTAATAATGGGTTATGGGAATCTTCCAGCTTTTTCTTCAACTTATCATGTATTGGTTTCAATTGACTTGACCTACGCAACCCACCACTTTCAATACTTAACATTGCTTCTAGACCTGATTCTTCATATACTTTAGTCCATCTGTCTAGGGAGGAACGTCCAATACCTAAATACTGAGCTAAATCCGAACGTTTTTTAAATTTCTTTTCTTTGGTAAGTATCAAACTCTGAAGACGAGTCTTCTTTCTGTAGTTCTTATCTCTATTGCGAAGTAACTTCAAGTAAGATATATCCTCTTTAATATTTATCTCTACAATTTTTGGCATCCGCAAAGATAACTATTAATATGGTCAGTTGGGTATTTAATTGGTATAAAACAACCCAAAAGGATGCAAATACATGGAGTGAGATTTTAAATATTGACCATGGAAATAATATATATTCAGGAACTCAATTTGGAGATTCTCTTTTTATAGGAGATACGGTATTAACCCACTCCTCCTATTACGATTGGGGTAATTGGGCAATTGCCAAATATAATAACGATGGTAAGTTTCAAAGTGTTTTTGGAATTACATCAACAAACTTTAATAATATCTATGATGTTGTTTTGGAAACCGATGAAAACCATAATATTTATTTGGCCTGTCAATATAGCTATTTAGCAACCTTTTTGGACACCACCATCTATACTGGTAATGATTCTTTGTTGGGTTCGCCTGATCTATTTATTGCAAAGCTCTCACCATCATTACAAATTGAATGGATTAGGCAAATCCATAGTCCATCTCAGGACGTTTGTAATGATATTAGTATATCAGCTAACGGTTTTATTTATATCCCAGTTAAGCACTATGGTAATGGGTACGAACTAAAAGAGGTTAATTATTTTAATCAAGATACAGCTAACTATTACAATAGTTTATGCTCAGTTTTGAAGATGGACACCAATGGCAATTTGGTGTGGAGACGAGAGATTAGAACAACTAGGCCTGGGATATCACTAAGTGAAATAAATTTTGACAATCAGGAAAACATTGTTTTAGATGGAATGTCGTATGACAACTTGTACTGTTTCAATGATTCTGTAATACATCCGAATTCTGGAGACTCCAGAAGATTGCCCTTTATTCTTCGAATAAATCCAGATGGAAGTTTAATAAATGGCAATATACTAGGTTGGGACATGTATTTCTCAGATACAGAAATTGATGAAAGTGGGAATTTTTATATCTCAGGAGTAATATGGGATACAATTGTATTTGGATCAGATACGATCAATAAGCATGAAGACTCAACAGTTAATATAATTGCCAAACTTACTCCGGGTTTTGAGCCCCTATGGTATCAGAAAACCAAAGTGCTTTCTTCACAAGGCAGTTATAATTTTCACATTGATCTCCTTGATGATAGTTTGTTTTTTGCGGTTTCTTGTAGAGGGTACTTTTCAATTTTTGATACTACAATAAATATCGGGGCTACGAAAAAAGTCTTCGTTGGTCAAACAACACCAACTGGCGAGCTTACATATTTCGATTTAATTGAAACAACCAATGGGTTAAATGCTTACGATTTCAAATTTGATAATTGTGAAAATATTATTGTTTCAGGAAATTTTGTGGGTTCCCTATACACTTTTGCAGATACCATACAGGCAAATTCAATATCAGCTTTCGACGGAATTCTTGTGAAGGTGAATAGGAATACCCATGAATTGTTCAGCTTAGGTAATGATACTACA
Source organism: Bacteroidota bacterium (assembly GCA_016845105.1). Classification (GTDB taxonomy): domain Bacteria; phylum Bacteroidota; class Bacteroidia; order Bacteroidales; family F082. Next base: position 5,731 of record JAERTF010000042.1, read on the forward strand.
GTTTGTAATGGTTTCAATTTACAAGGTCCTATTGGATTTAAGAATTACTATTGGAATGATAGTTTAACGATGGAACGGGTTTTTGAAATAAATAACTCAGGCTTATATACATTATCTGCTTCTACAGAATCAGGTTGCTGGGTTTATGATACTATCGAAATTATTGTTCAACCTGGCTTTGATATTGATATTGGTGTAGATACAGTTATTAATATGTTCGATTCCATTTCGTTTTTGGTTGAAGGAGATTATGATAGTATTATTTGGTCAACTGGATCTACTGAAAATGTAACTACTGTTTTTGGATACGATTTTGGCGGAGGAGAGTGGACTGTATGGGTAGAAGCATTCAAAGGGGTATGTTCTGCAAATGATTCTGTTTTTATTGAGGTAATTGATGATATTTTCGAGAGGAGTAAATATGGAGTTAGTGTATTCCCAAATCCCGTTGGTGATCTGCTGAATATTTCTACGAATAATGATTTAAAGGGATTTGAAATCATTGAAATATCAGGTAATGTATTAATTGCAGAGGATAAATCAACATTTAAAAAACAAGAAGTAACCATAAATGTAGGAACATTAAATAAAGGTGTTTATTTATTAAGAATATATACGAGTAAATCTGTACAGATTGCCCAGTTTGTAAAATTATAATTTAATAAATCAGAGTTACAAAGCCATTTTATGTACTTCAACACTCATATTCATACATTCAGGGAAATAGATATACCGCGACGATTTTTACCCTTGGGTTTGGTTCGTATACTAGCAACAAAACCTGGATTTTATTTATTGGCAAAACTATTGAACAATATCAATCCTTTTTCCGATAATGATTTACTCGACAGATATGTGAAGTTTGTTGAGATTGGTAAATTGGGTAATCAAACTGATATTTTTAATAACTGTAGAAGGAAGTATCCTGAGGGGACAACTTTTGTGATATTAGCAATGGATATGGCCTACATGGATGCCGGTCCTGTTCCGCGGAGTTATGAGGATCAAATAGTTGAACTAGGAAGTTTAGCTCTTGGTAATAGCAATATACTTCCTTTTATTCATGTTGATCCAAGACGTCCTAATATTATGGAATTATTGAAGAAAAGTGTAGAAGATTACGGTTTTAAAGGGGTGAAAATGTATCCACCACTTGGTTATTTTCCTTTTGATGAGAGGTTATACCCAATTTATGAATACTGTCAAAAACACAAACTACCCATAATATCACATTGTAGTCCATATAATCCGGTTCACAATAAAGGGAGTAAAAAATACATTAAAGAATTACTTAAATCCAGTAATTATCAAATTGATACAAAGGGAAAAAATAAGAAACAGTTATGTTCAAATTTTACATTTCCTAATAACTGGAAACAGGTTTTAAATGATTTTCCAGATCTTAAAATTTGTCTGGCTCATTTTGGTTCAGCATACATGTGGAACAAATATTTGGAAAACAATGAAATGAGAAATAACTGGTTTGTAATTATCAAAC
>JAERTF010000043.1 GCA_016845105.1 Bacteroidota bacterium
ACCGTTGTAAAACATGCTACGTAAATCATCGTAAATCAATTATCTTTGAACACAAATATGAATAATTATGATAAAGAGAGAAAATATTTTAAAAAATGCCACATTTGGATATGCACTGCATAAAATAGTCTTAAACACGAATGGTAAACCTGTTGATTATGAATTTATCGAAATAAATGAAGCATTCATAAACTTTACCGGACTAAAAGAAGAAAATATCATTGGAAAAACCGTAAAAGAGGCTATTCCCGGTATTGAGAATGAAAAATTCGACTGGATAGGCTTTTATGGAAAAGTTGCACTTGAAAATACTACAGAAAACTTTGAGCAATATTCCGAGCATTTGGGAAAGTACTACAGTGTACATGCCTATTCACCTGAAAAAAAATATTTTATCACAATTTTTTCTGAAAGAACTAACGAAATCAAAGAAAATTTAAAACTTAAAGAAATTATCAACAATGCAAATGTGGCTACCTGGGAATGGAATATAGAAACAGGTGAAACAATATTTAATAAGCAATGGGCTGAAATTGTTGGCTACACACTTGAGGAACTGTCACCAATTAGCATTGAAACATGGGAAAAGCTTTCTCATCCCGATGACTTAAAAAAATCGAACGAAAAACTCAATGCTCATTTTGATGGAAAAACTGCTCAATATCAATGCGAAGCAAGAATGAGGCATAAAAACGGACACTGGGTTTGGGTGCTTGACACCGGCAAAGTTACCCTCCGGACTGATCATGGGAAGCCTATTCTTATGTCTGGCATCCACCAGGATATAACAAAGCGTAAACAGATTGAACTTGAAGCTTTTCAAAAACTTAAGCTTCAAAGGTTATTAAGTGAACTCTCATCTGATTTTATTATTACCAAAGATATTGATGCCTCGATAATTAATTCGTTTGCGAAATTGGCTGCTTTAAACAAGGCTTCAAGGATTTATTATTTTAATATTGATGAAGAACAAGAAACCATGAGCAATACCTATGAATGGTGTGCCGAGGGTGTATCAGCAGAAAAAGACAATTTACAAAACCTGCCTTTAAGTATTTTTCCATGGTGGATGAATAAATTATACAACAAGGAGATTATTGATATTCCGGAAGTTTCAAAAATGCCAACTGAAGCTAATGCAGAGCGTGAAATACTTGAAAGCCAAAACATAAAGTCTTTAATGGTATTGCCTGTTTATGGCAAAACCCAATTGATGGGTTTTATAGGATTTGATAATGTTATTTCAAGCAGTAAATGGACTCCGAATGACCAAAATTTTCTTGAACTGCTTTCTGGCATTATTTCAAATGCCATCATTAGAATGTTAAACGAAAAAGAAATGTTTTTGCTTAAAAAAGCAGTTAACGGCAACCCCATTAGCATTATGGTTACAGATACTTCGGGTGCAATTACTTATGTTAACCCCGCATTTACAAAAATAACAGGCTATAAAAACCACGAGGTCCTTGGCGAAAACCCCCGCATTTTTAAATCAGGAAATCAACCTGAATCATTTTATGTTGAATTATGGGAAACAATATTAGCGGGGAAAATATGGCATGGAGAACTGAAAAACAAACGAAAAAACGGAGAAATTTTCTATGCAAGTGAAATTATATATCCAATAAAATTTATTACTGAAATTACACATTTTGTGTGTATAACTCAGGATATTACAGAAAATAAAGAGCTTGTTAAAAACCTAATTGAAGCTAAATTGAAAGCAGAGGAGAGCGACCGTTTAAAATCGGCATTTCTGGCCACAATGAATCATGAGCTTCGTACCCCTTTAAATCATATTCTTGGTTTTAGTTATATGATTCCAGATATGACAGATGATGAAAGTATTAAAGAGTTTTCAGGTTTAATACATGAAAGTGGTTCAAATCTACTAAATATAATAGAAGACATTTTTGATCTTTCTATGATTGAGCAATCTGAGATCGTTATACGTAAAGATGAAGTGTTCATTCGTGATATTTACCTTGAAATAAAAAAACTATCACAGGAAGTATTATCCGAATCTAATAAAGACAATGATTTACGGATGAAATTCAGGATTGACAGTAGTATTGCAATAAAGCAAATTATAACCGATAAATCCAAGGTGATACAAGTAATATCGAATATTGTTAAAAATGCTGTAAAATATACAAATGAAGGGGTGATATCAATTTCTTTTTTGCTTACAGGAGACAATTATTTTATGGTTAAAGTGAAAGATTCAGGAATTGGAATTTCGAAAGAAAAGTTTAATTTAATATTTGAATTTTTCAGGCAAGGGGAAGATTCCCACACACGGGAATATGGAGGTATAGGTATTGGCCTGGCTATATCGCAAAAAATCGCAACAGCTATGGGCGGTATAATAAAGCTTGAATCGGAACTTAATGTTGGTTCAGAATTTACTTTTTCTTTCCCCGTAAAAATGTATAAGGATAGAGATATAGAATCCCAACAAGAAAAGATTTCTTACAATATTCCAGACCTGTCAGTAAATAAAGTTCTTATTGTTGAAGATGATAACATCGGGATGGGAATGATTGTTAATATGCTAAAACCTACAAAATGCAAAATTATCAAGGCTGTAAATGGACAAGAAGCACTATATGCAATTAAAGACAATCCGGATACAGACATTATTCTTATGGATTTAAAAATGCCTGTAATGAATGGTTTTGATGCTACAAGAACAATTCGTAAAGACTTTTCGGATTTACCGATTATTGCACTCACTGCGTACAGCATGCAGAAAGACAAAAAGAAAGCATTAGATTCAGGAGCCAATGATGTAATTACAAAACCAATTAGCAAAGAAATATTAATCAAGAAAATGCAAGATTATTTGAAGAAATAAGGTAAAAAGCACGTTTTACAACAATGTATAAAAATAATAGCCGCAACAATAGTAGAATCAAGGTTTGTAGCCCGCTTCATCTTTCTTGTAACTTGACAGGAATGTGCCACGCAATCGGCTACTATTCTTATACTAAACGTTACCAACCATGGCAGACCAAGCATAGCATTAATGCAATAATTGATTAAATTTGGACTTTATTAGAATCAAGATCAAATGTTATCAAACGAATATAAAGGTACTCTTGAATTAATCAGAAATGAGATTCATTCTGCACGATATCATGTAGCCAGATCAATTACCAAGGAACATATAATGCTCTATTGGAAGATTGGAAAGATAATTGCAGAAAAACAAGAGGAACAAGGGTGGGGAAAGTCGATAGTTGAAAAATTATCTGGAGACTTACAGAAAGAATATCCTGAAAGTAGTGGTTATTCCTCTCGGAATATATGGGATATGCGTCGATTTTATGTTAGATATTCTGGTAATGAGAAACTGCGACAACTTGTCGCAGAAATTCCATGGGGTCAAAATTTATTAATATTAACAAAAGTAAAAGATGATGACGAGACACTATTCTACATCAAAGCCACGAAAGAATATGGTTGGAGTCGAAATGTATTATTAAACCAAATTAAATCAAAGGCATACCAGAGAGCATTATCACAGAATAAAACTCACAATTTTGAAACAGCACTTCCAGAATATCTCTCTGAACAAGCAGATGAAGCTTTGAAAAGTGAATATAATCTTGAGTTTCTTGGACTTAAAGAAGGAGTAAAAGAAAGAGAACTTGAAGCTAAAATGATTGAAAAAATCAGAGAAGTTATCATGGAATTCGGTGCTGGTTTTACTTTTCTTGGGAATCAATACAAAATCAGACTAGGAGAAAAGGAATATTTTATAGACTTGTTATTCTTCCACAGAAAATTACAATGTCTTGTAGCCGTTGAATTAAAAGTAGGTGCCTTCAAACCAGAATATGCAGGAAAACTCAATTTCTATCTGGAAATATTGGATGATACAGAACGGACTGATAATGAAAATCCTTCTATCGGAATTTTACTTTGTGCAGAGAAAGACACTTTAGAAGTAGAGTATGCATTAAGAACTACTAAAAAACCAATAGGAATTGCAGAATATCAATTGACCAAAAATTTGCCTAAAAAATACAAAAACTACTTACCAGACGATAAGCTAATTATCGAAAAACTAAAGGAATAAACCACGGTTGGTAACAAAAAATATAATGCATGCCGCAGTTTCATTTTCACAGAAAATGATTTAATAAATTTAAAAATACTGAACCTAAGACACTTATTGAATAAAGATGCGGCACGCATCATATTCAAAACGTTGTGCGGCATACTGAGTCGTCCTAAAATATGTATACACAAAATGTATCACATATGTATAAAAATGACCAAGTATTACGACGTTACAGTGAAAGTTTCAAACTCAAAATTTTAGCCGAACTTAGTACCGGGAATTATAACAAAAGACAATTGGCTCGTATTTATGGAGTTGCATCCACTACAATTAACCAATGGATTAAAAAATACGATAGAACAGATTTAATGAATACTCGTATTATGGTAGAAACTAAAGATGAAATATCAAGACTTAAAGCCTTACAGAAAGAGGTAGAACAACTAAAAGAACTTTTAATAAGAAAGGATTTGGAACATTTAGTAAAGGACTCTTATTTGGAGGTAGCAGCAGAAAACTTAGGCTACAAAAATGTTGAAGAGTTAAAAAAAAACTTAAACATAAATCCTTGATTAAGGCTGTGCATAGAGCACGTAAAATATCATTGGGTACTACTTCTCAGGTTTGTGATTGTTTTCATATTAAACGTGATGCATATTATAAATATCTAAGGCGGTTTAATAAAAAGGCTGACTTAGAACAACAAGTCCTGGAACTTGTTAAGCACCATCGTAAAACACTTGCCAGAGAAGGTACAAGGAAACTTCATAAGAATCTTGGTGAAGAATTTATGAACAAGAACTTAAAAGTCGGCAGGGATACTTTGTTTACTATTCTTCGAAACAATAATATGCTTATTAAACGAAAGAAGTCATTTGTTAAGACCACAAATTCTTATCATCATTTTCATAAATACAATAATTTAATAAAAGACATCAAAATAGTTCGCCCTAATCAAGTATGGGTATCTGATATTACCTATATAAGATCATATGAAGGCTTTTGCTATTTGGCTCTAATAACAGACCTGTATTCACGTAAAATTGTAGGTTATGATGTCAGTAGCAGTCTGGAACTTGAAGGCTGTCTCAGGGCTTTAAAACGTGCGTTTAAAACTGCTGGGAAAACCAATGAATTAATCCATCACTCTGACAGAGGTGTGCAATACTGCTCTCATATGTATGTAAACCAACTGATAAAGCGCAATGTCAACATCAGTATGACTGAAGAAAATCATTGCTACGAAAACGCTGTTGCTGAAAGAGTTAACGGAATACTTAAAGATGAATTTTACTTAGATCAGACTTTCAATAATGAAAATCAAATAAAACAAGCAACAAAAAATGCGATAGCATTATACAACGACAAAAGAATACACTTATCTTTAAACTTTAAAACACCGAATATGGTCTACAATAATGTAGCTTAATTTAATTTTAACCTGTAGCCGTATTTTAGGACGTGACATACTGAAAAAAGAGAGCCAACGCACAAATAGCACATTTGGTTTTTGCCGACACACAGGCAAACCCTGATAAAACCAAAAGAGCTATTTTTTTGCCAACGCTCGGACAAAAACGATAGAAGAAAGAGTAACTTTGAAAATTGAATAAAGGAAATTAAAATATATGGCAAAAAAGAATAATAACGGGACAGACGAACCATTAGAAAAACAACTCTGGAAATCGGCTGACAAATTGAGGAAAAACATTGATGCTGCTGAATACAAACACGTTGTTCTCGGACTGATATTTTTAAAATACATCTCTGATGCTTTTGAAGAATTATTTGAAAAACTAAAAGCAGGAGAAGGAGAATTTGCAGGAGCCGACCCCGAAGACAAAGACGAATACAAAGCAGAGAATGTATTCTTTGTTCCAACAGATGCACGTTGGAGTTTTCTTTTATCAAAAGCAAAACAGCCAACCATTGGAAAAACAGTTGACGAAGCAATGGATGCTATCGAAAAGGAAAATCCATCATTGAAAGGCGTTTTGCCAAAAGTTTATGCACGACAAAACCTTGACCCAACAAGCTTAGGCGAACTTATTGATATGATTGGAAACATCGCCCTTGGCGATGCCAAATCAAGAAGTGCCGATATTCTAGGACACGTTTTTGAATATTTCTTAGGTGAATTTGCACTTGCCGAAGGAAAGAAAGGCGGACAGTTCTACACACCTAGAAGTGTTGTTGAATTATTGGTTGAAATGTTAGAGCCCGGAGTATATGAAATCTGAAATCATGGCCGGACAAAACATAGTTGGAGCGAAAGAAATACTTGAACAAAAGCTTGCTTTTCACAAGGCGAACAGGGATCGGTCTCTAACAAAATTGGAAAAGCATTACATGAGTGATACCTTAAAGCCAAGCCTATCAAATGACAGTCTTATTTCATTATGGAATCAGGAACCATACCATGATGCTAAATATAAACTTTCGCTATTTTATATAAACATAGGTGACTCTGCAAATTCCTTTAGCACGATTAATAATATTCCAAATGTTTTTGAATTAAATGAAAAAGAAGAAAGTTATCATCAGAATTATGAAGTATTGTTAGATATCCTGAAAAGAATACACTGTGATTCCATACAGCTTAATAGTGCGATGGTCCAATCACTTTTATCAATCCACTCGAATAGATCAAAAGCCGGGGTTTACGCCAGAAATCTTCTAATACAAGATAGTATTGTTACATATAATGAACCGATATACTTACCTGATTTATATAAATCCAGCCCTACACCAGAATTTACATATCCTGAAACTGATAAGAAAAGCCAAATTGATATCTTTCCTAATCCTGCAGGGAATTATTTCATTATTGAATTTGAGATATCTGAGTTCAACAACAATTCAAAAATTGTTATTTCAGATTTAAATGGCAAACTTCTTAAATCATTTCTCCTCAAAGAGGATATCAACCAACAAGTAATTCCAACAGGAGGTTTTGTAAGCGGAACATACCTCGTTCAATTGTATCAAAATAATCAGCTTATAGAGGTTGAAAAAATAGTCATAATTAAGTAATACAACAATGATAAGATACATAATTATCTTTTTCATTATGTTATTTACATTAAATAACATAAGATCACAAACACGGTGGACAAATAGCTATCTGGATGGTAAAAATCCATTCTCAAAAGATATTATTGAATTATATGACGGTGGTTACCTGCTGATGGGGAAATATGGCCCAAACTATTCTTCCCATAATTGGTTAATTAAAACAGATATAAATGGTGATATACTATGGAATAAAACGATAGGCGATGCGTCTACCGTTATTTCATTTCATGAAGTCGAAGCTCTGTTTGATGGATCCATCATTTTAGCCGGAGGTTCTTACTATTATGGTGAGAATAATTCTGACCCTCTAATAATAAAACTTGATTCATGTGGTGAAAAAGAATGGTGTAAAGTATTTATTGAAGATGGGAATAATGTTTCATATGCAGTTGAAACCACTCCTGATAATGAAATAGTAATATTGCTTAGATATATGAACCCTGATTTATCCAAGGATAGAATATGCTTAGCAAAGCTATCCAATAGTGGTGACTTATTATGGAAAAAGTGTTATAATAGCAGTGATCCTTACGTTCATAGTCCGGATGCACAAGATCTTACAATATGCCCGGATAATGGTTTCCTTATAACTGGAGGCTGCTATTACAGAGACCCTGATCCTCCACATTATTATTGGTTAAAACCTTATTTTATAAAAACGGATTCACTTGGTAATTTTGAATGGGAAACAGTCATTCATAAAGAATCAAAAAACCCTGGTGGAGATGCATGGTCAACTGTTTTAAGTCCAGATTCTAAAAGTTTATATTCTTCAATAAGTCATTATTACCATAATCCTACTTCAAACGCACCAGCCATAGCAAAGCTTGACCTACAAGGTAATATAATAGGGGTATACAATGTTGCTACACCTGACGATATTGGCAAACTAGTTGGTGCTAAATTCATTTCAGATACAACATTAATGGCAAATGCATCCTGGGGGAATGAGTCAGATGCATCCCCCAAGGCTATAATAATTGATACTCTTGGTAACATGATTAATTCTACTTTCTTGCTAGATAATGTATATATGGCTGAAACAGAAGTAACATTTGATAATAAACTATTGTTTTTAACAAATGACGTTGATCAAAACGACAATATTAGTACTTACCTTTTTAAACTTAATCAACAACTTGAAAGTGATACAATTTATACAGCTCAATTTAATTATGATAGTCTTTGCCCGTACCATATAGTTTCTGATACTATTGTTCAAGATAACTGTGGGTTAATAGTTGGGAATGAAGAAATATACTACAACCCCAACGAGTCAACAAGTAGCTTATTAGTCTATCCAAATCCTACCAGCGAGAGTTTTACAATTGAAATAAATAGCTATCAAGCAAATGAATCTATTATTTACATATATGATATACATGGAAAAATGATTATAACTTCAACTATTGCAAAAAATGAAAATATGACTCAAATAAATGTTAAGGACTGGAAAAAAGGTCTGTATATAATTAGACTGTATGACAAAAATGGTAGTTTTAACTCTGGAAAAATTATGGTACTATAAGAAAAGAAAGGATCTCAAACATTAAACGAAACAGTCGTTAGAGAAAAATCCTTACTTCGCTGTCAAGCACATTGCCAAGTTGCTCAGAAAGCTGTCACACAGCCTAAACTTGTCAAAGAGCTTACCAGCCCAACCGCTCAGAAAAGAAAGCCCAGTTGCTAACAAAATGTATAAGTCATTGGGCAGTAAAGGAATAAATTGAAAACAATTGCAAAAATGAAATTTGTTCGTAAATTGAAAATTTGTAGTTCCAATGCCCAACGCCTCATACACAAACCGTTAGGTGCAATTAGGTCACGATCAAGAAACACTATAATCAAGAAAAATGAGAAAATTATTAGTTCTGATCATGTTAGTTTTTAGTTTGAGCTCATTTGGACAACTCGGCGTACATTTTGCAGACTCAAATGCTATATGGAAGATAAATTATAGATGGTGGCCACCTTCGCCTTTTGGATATAATGGATACGCTGAAAATTCTATATCTGGTGATACAACAATAAATAACCTTCTTTACAAAAAAATAGTTAAAATCAGTTATGATGTGTTCTGTACAAATATAGCAATCACAGATCCTCAATATATGGGTGCATTAAGAGAAGACATCACAAACAACAAAGTAATGTTTATACCCTCTGGACATCAAACTGATACATTGCTTTATGATTACAATCTGCAAGTTGGAGACACTTTACCACCTGGATTCAATGTTACTATGTTAGGGAACGAATTATTTGTTTGGTCTATTGATACTATTGAAACAAATGGCATTAAAAGAATGCGTTGGAATCTGGAAGCAGAATACTATGGACAATTTGCATCAATAATTGAAGGTATTGGTAGTACAAACGGGTTACTAGAAGAAATATACATATTTGAAACAGATGCATTTCTTAGATGTTATTATCAAAATGACTCACTTGTATTTTTAAATGATTTATTTGTTAATGAGTGTATTATGCCAACAGACACATGTTTAAATGTTGGAATTAATGATAAAGACAAAACTTTAAAATATAGTATTAAATATTCTCCAAATCCAGTAAACAAGATACTTAAGGTGGACTTTTTAGATAATTATTCTAATGACTCTTTTTTGTATTTCTTTAACAGTCTTGGGGAGAAAATAAAATCAGTCAGACTTAAAAACTCAAGACAGGAAATTAATGTAGAGAATCTAAGTTCAGGTATTTACTACTTAGTTATCAAAAAGGGAAATTTGATAATCAATAGACAAAAAATAATTAAAAAATAACTGCACCTAACAAAAAATATAATTCATGTCGCAGTTAAGTAATCCTAAGAAAAGAAAAAGTAAATTTGAATATACGTGAACCAAAGACACTTATTGAACATGATGCGGCACGCATCATATTCAAACCGTTAGCTGTAATTTTATGAAAACGATACTATTAAATACATTATTAATTGGATTGACAGTTTTATCTGCATGTCAAGACAGGAAGAATATTATTGTGACAGGACAGATAGTTGACGAAACAACAGGAAAACCAATTACAAATGCTGAAGTCGTTGTTCTTTGTTGGTATATGCATAATATTGATGATGCCTCGTTCAATAAACAGACTTTACTGACTGACAGTAACGGGAATTATAAAGCAAGTTTTGACAAAGGACATAAAATTGATGTTGCCTCAAAAGCAAAATACTATGAACCAAAGAGAATTTACAATAAATTAAGAGATAATAAAATTGATGTTCCATTACGCTTGACTAAGAAAAGGAACAATCGAACTCTTTTGACTTTACTCAATACTGATATGTTGATGAGTGATATCAATGAAGACTTCCCTTTCATGAGAGTTCGAGTCTATGGTGATAAAAACGGAACTAATCTTGACTTTAATAATGTAGAAACATATGGTTTTGACTTCAAAACATTAAAAACAACAACTAACACCTTGGAATCTGATCTATGGTTCAATACAATAGAAAAAGAAGGTCAGCCGACAACAATTACAACAAACAGCACAGGCGGAATAATTCCTATTTTTGAATTTGACGTTAAATCTTCTTTACTCTTTGAAAAGAATGTAGCTCCAACAAAAGGATATAAACAGACCCATAACTTGACTGGTGATGAAGCAGGTTTTTTTGTTTTATGCAGAGATGGGAAAACTTACGGGAAAATCATTTTAGAAAAACCATTGATAGATATAAGTTGTCCAGACGGTAACGGTAGTTATTACAAGGAGTTTGGCAGAAACTTTAGTTGTGTGTATCAAACTAATGGAACTACTGACTTAACTTATTCAAATACAGACATTGACTTGGAAGACTTTTTAGTCGACTTTAGATATCAATAGAACAATGATATAAAATAAAAAACTACAGCTAACAAAAAATATAATTCATGCCGCAGTTTCATTTTCACAGAAAATGATTTTGTAAATTTGAAAATACGTGATACAAAGAAACTTATTGAACATAATGCGGCACGCATCATATTCAAACCGTTAGCAACCAGGCAAACCCACCGCACATTTAAACACTTTTGGTTTTGCCTACACACATAGCCTGATAAAAAACCAAAAGAGTTTAAACCTTGCCAGCTCACTTAAAACAAACTTAACATGGACTACTTAACTTATACAGAAAAATTAGATTATTTACTCGAAATGATCAAAAAAGGATTTGTATGTCCGTAAACACTAATAATTCAATATAAATACTTATCTTTGAGGAAAATAGAGATGATGAATATATTTAGCTTTACAGCACATTTTGATAGCGAAGAATCTTGTAGAAATCATTTTAAATCAGAGCGAGATAA
>JAERTF010000044.1 GCA_016845105.1 Bacteroidota bacterium
GTAGTATTCCCTGACTTTTCCTTTGGAGGAATCTTTCAGTTCAAGGGCAATAGTGACTTGGAAGGAACATTGGGAGCAGCTGTTCATCATATAACCACTCCAAACCAGAGTTTCTTTGAGGTAGATGCGAAATTACCCAGAAAATATGTTTATAATTTGGACTTTATCATCACCATAAAGGAAGAACAGGGATATTACTCCAAGCGTCAAGGCTTTAAACTAAACCCTGGATTGATGGTGCAGCATCAATCAAGTATGATGTTATACACTTTGGGAATGAACATCTATATGTCGCATGTATACTTAGGGTTATGGTATAAAAACCAGACGTTGGAATATGATGAATTTTCGACCTTCACAGCCATGGCAGGAATCAATATACCCTTCAATGAAGAGTCGAGGATGAAAGTAATGTACAGTTATGAGATGAACATCAATGCCATGCATAACTTCACCGGACCCTCGCATGAGATATCCTTGGTATTTGAATTTGATGACATTGGCTTGATTGGAAAGAAATCGGGCAGCAACTTTATGGCACCACGACAAAGAAGCAATAGCCCAATTGAGTGTTCGCCGTTTTAGGATAAGTTTAATTAATTGGACATCATTATAAATATTTTACCTTTGCAAAATTAAGGAGCAAGGATATTATAATAATGTTTTAACCATTGAAATTTATCCTAATTATTAATGAAATTAACAAAAATTAATATTTATTGTGCCTATATGTTAAACTCTGATTACAACCTAATTCGGTATTTAACTGTCAATGATGTAGAATAGTGAAAATAAGTAGTAAATAATTAAATCCAATATTAATTCAATTAATTAAAATGAGAAAAAATAGACTTTTTATTATGTTTTCTTTTATCAGTGTTTTTATGCTGTCAAACATATTGTTTGGTCAGGTAGTTACAAATACTGAGGCTTTGCTTAAGATTTCTAAAGAAAAAGCCATTGAGTCAAGTGAAAGAAGAGCACAGGCAGAGGTATATGCAGAAGAGCATAATATTCCTGTAAGTTTTGAAAATGATAAGGGAGTATTCTTTGAACTTCAGTATATTAATGAAGATGGAATCCCAATGTATTACAAAACAGATAACAGTAATGCAGCAAAAACTATTTCAACGAATAAAGTATATCCAGGAGGGGGCGCAGGGCTTTCTCTTGATGGCACGGGTATAACACCACGTGAGTGGGATGGCGGTGGAGTCCGTTTATCTCATCAGGAATACGGAGGTCGTGTAGTTCAAGGTGATAACCCATCTTCATTACACTGGCACTCAACTCATGTTGCTGGTACAATTATGGCTTCTGGTGTACAGTCAGCAGCTAAAGGTATGGCGTATAATGCTAACCTAAGAGCATTTGATTGGAATTCAGATAATTCAGAGATGGCATCTGAAGCTGCAGCTGGAGCATTGGTTTCAAATCATTCCTACGGTTTTGGCCGAGGTTGGTCATGGAATAATGGTTGGACATGGCTTGGTAACCCAAACGTTAGTAATCAAGAAGACTATTTGTTTGGTTTTTATGATAATGAGTCTCGTAGTTGGGATCAGATTGCGGTAAATGCGCCTTATTATTTGATAGTAAAGTCTGCCGGAAATGATAGAAATGAAGGTCCTAATAATGGTCAGTATCCCAAAGATGGTCCTTATGATTGTATTGCTCATGGAGGCATTTCAAAAAATGTCTTAACTGTTGGCGCGGTACATGATATTTCAGGAGGTTATAGTGGACCATCAAGTGTAAATATGAGTTCATTTAGTTCATGGGGACCAGCTGATGATAGCCGTGTAAAGCCAGATATAGTGGCTAATGGAGTAGGATTATACTCAACCAACGATAGCCATAATTCAAGTTATACTTCTTCAGATGGAACCTCAATGTCAGCACCTTCAGCAACTGGTTCGTTAGCACTTCTTCAACAGCATTGGGAAAATCTTAACGGTTCTGGTGAATATATGACTGCAGCAACATTAAAAGGTTTAGTAATTCATACAGCAGATGAAGCTGGGAATCATGATGGTCCTGATTATCAATTTGGTTGGGGACTTATGAACACAAAAAATGCTGCTCTAAGAATATCAGAAGATCAGAATATAAATGTGATTGATGAAATAATTCTTGCGGATGGAGGTTCATATGAAATGATACTAGTATCAGATGGATCAGAGGATTTAAAAGTAACTATATGTTGGACAGATCAACCTGGATTACCTGTATCACCAGAACTCGATCCAAGTGATCCAATGTTGGTAAATAATCTAAATCTAAAGGTTAAAAAAGATGATCAAACATATTACCCATGGAAATTAAATGCCAACTCACCTGCAGCTGCAGCAACTAATAATAGTAAGAATAATGTTGATAATGTTGAAGTTGTATTTGTAGAAAACCCTACAGCAGGAGAGTACACAGTTGTAGTTGATCATGACGGATCAATTTCTGGTGATACACAAGCATTCTCAATAATTATTGGTGGTGTTACCAGTACTATATCTTTACCTTCAGCTATTGCTGGAGAAGATGTTGATATTTGTGAAAATAGTGATGTTCAACTGTCTGGAACAGCATCTAACTTTAGTTCAATATTATGGACAACTGATGGAGATGGATCATTTAACGACCCAGAATTATTGGATGCTATTTATACTCCGGGAACTGCCGATATTGAAGCAGGGACTGTTGAATTAGAACTAACTGCTAATGCACTTCCACCGGCAACTGGTGCCGCAACAGATAATTTAATCATTACTATGGTAGCAGGTCCTACAGCAGAAGCTGGTGACGATGTTGCTGTTTGTGGAAATGGATCAGCTGAGTTGGCAGGTATTGCCGAAAATTATGAATCAACTATGTGGTCATCCAGAGGTGATGGAACATTTGATGACAAAACAATATTAAACGCAGTTTATACACCAGGTCCTGGCGATATAGCCGATGGGCAGGTTAAATTGAGTTTAATTGCCAATGCTAATGCACCATGCGAAGATGAAGCAAAGGATGATGTGTATGTAAATATTGGGATTGCTCCAATCTCCAATGCTGGAGATGATGGTACAACATGCGGTAACATGGCTTATCAACTGAATGGATCTGCTGCGGATAATGAAGGCGTAGAATGGTCAACTTCAGGAGATGGTGTGTTTGACGATGTAACATTATTAAATGCTACATATACACCTGGAAGTAATGATATAACTGCCGGAAATGTTGAGCTAAATTTAACAGCATTACCAACTCCTCCATGTACAACAGGAACTGTTGATATAATGACATTAACTGTTGAAGATATGCCAAACATAAGTGCAGGTGATGATGCAGCTACATGCGCAAATTCTGCTTTCCCAGTTTCTGGAACTGTTGATAATCCTACAAATGTTGAATGGTCAACATCTGGTGACGGAAGTTTTGAAAATAACACTGTACTGGCAACAAGCTATACTCCCGGAGCATCTGATATTGAAGCAGGAAATGTTACATTAAAGCTAACTGCATACTTTGCTGTAGGTTGTGAAATGGGATTTGATGAGTTACTGTTGGATATTAAACCTCTTGCAGTTGCTTATGCCGGATCAAATGATTCAGTGTGTAAGGATGGTTCTTTCACACTTTCTGGTGAGGCTGAGAATAGTAGTAGTATTGAATGGTCTACACTTGGTGATGGTATATTTGTAAATGCATCAATTTTAGATACTGATTATACTCCAGGTGCATCAGATATTAGCAATGGACAGGTAGTTCTTAAACTATCAGTTTATCCTGAAGCTCCGTGTACAGAAGTTGTAACAAGTGATATGACTCTATCTGTTTTGGATTGTGATGCTATTAATGAGGAATCAGCTAATAAACTAGGTTTTGATATTATTCCTAATCCAGCTAACGATCAGTTTGTTATCTCAACAAACGAAATCGTTGGAGATAATGTTAAAATCAAAATTATTGGACTTGATGGGAAACTAATTTATAATAAGGAACACAAGTCTGTTGGTAGCGTGTTTAATGCCAATATTTCAACTAGTGAGTTCTCCAAAGGTATTTATACTGTTATTGTAAGCTCTGATACAAAAGTTGGTGCTAATCGTTTGTTAATACAACGATAGATATTTAACTGAGTAAATATATAAATCCTGATAATTACTTTAATTATCAGGATTTTTTACTATTGACTTATTGAGTTTATTATTCAATTTGTTAATTTTAAACTTAAATATTAAACATTAAACATGAAAAAATTATTCATCTTATTTTTAGTAGCATCCTCTTTAATCTTATACGGTTGTAAGGAAATCAAAGTGACTTATTCTGAAAGCGGATCAACAATTGATATGGTTGTAGGTCAAGTACTCAAGGTTGAGTTACCGTCGAATGCATCTTCAGGTAATACCTGGAGAAAGATAATGTATAATGACTCAATTATTGTTAAGACAGGAAAACCAAATTATATGTTGGCTGACGATAGGATTGGATCAGCAGGGGTTTACTATTATAGATTTAAGACCATTGGACCTGGCACTACAAAATTAGTTATGGAGTACGGAAGCAAGTATGATGATGATAAAAAAACATTGAAAACCTTTGATATTACAATAGTCGTTCACGAGAATAAAAAGAAAAATTAGAAACGAACTTTATCATTTAAACTCAACTTCTTGTTTCTTATGGCTTGGTATTTGTTTAATCGAATTTCAATATCAAGGATTTAATACACATTTTACCTCAACTCGCTAATCTTTATTATTTTTGCGAGCTAAAATTATTACAATATGTTCGAAGGATTAACCGACAGACTCGACAGGTCGTTTAAAATATTAAAAGGTCAAGGAAGAATTACTGAAATCAACGTAGCTGAATCGATTAAAGAAATCAGAAAAGCTTTAATTGAGGCTGATGTTAGTTATAAGATTGCTAAAAACTTCACAAGTGATGTAAAGGCAAAAGCGTTGGGAGCCAATGTTCTTACGGCTATTAAGCCTGGTGAACTAATGACCAAGATAGTTCATGATGAACTTGCAGATTTAATGGGAGGTGAGCAGGAGGACATTAATATTAAAGGTAAACCTGCAGTTATTCTTATTGCCGGGTTACAGGGGTCAGGTAAAACAACTTTTTCAGCTAAACTTGCTAATTACTTAAAATCTAAACATGGCCGTTCTCCATTGATGGTTGCAGGTGATGTTTATCGCCCTGCTGCTATAGAGCAGTTGAAAGTATTGGGTGAGCAAATTAATGTAGATGTTTATAGTGAAGAGGATAATAAAAGTCCTGTTCAGATTGCAAAAAATGCGATAAGGTACGCCAAAGATAATGGAAAGAATATTGTAATTGTTGATACGGCCGGTCGTTTGGCAGTAGATGAGCAGATGATGACCGAAATATCTTCAGTTAAGTCTGCCATAGATCCTCAGGAAATATTATTTGTTGTGGATGCTATGACAGGTCAAGATGCTGTGAATACAGCTAAAGCATTTAACGACAGACTTGATTTTGATGGAGTTGTGCTTACAAAACTTGATGGTGATACACGGGGTGGTGCCGCCTTAACAATAAAATCAGTTGTTGATAAACCAATTAAATTTGTTGGTATAGGTGAAAAAATGGAAGCCATCGACCTTTTTCATCCTTCTCGTATGGCTGATCGTATTCTTGGGATGGGTGATATTGTAACCCTTGTTGAAAAAGCCCAGGAACAATATGATGTAGAGGAAGCAAGAAAGCTCCAAAAGAAAATTGCCAAAAATCAGTTTAACTTTAATGATTTCCTTAAGCAGATCCAGCAAATAAAGAAAATGGGTAATGTAAAGGATTTAATGGGAATGATTCCTGGAGTTGGGAAAGCGATTAAGGATGCTGATATTGATGATGATGCTTTCAAAGGTATTGAGGCAATTATTTTTTCAATGACACCAACCGAACGGGAAAATCCAAAAGTTCTAAATGGATCACGACGGAAACGCATTGCCAGAGGAGCAGGAACCGATATTCAAGAAGTTAATCGCTTGATAAAGCAATTCTCTGAAACCAGTAAAATGATGAAAATGATGACATCAGGAGGTGGACGTAAAATGGCTAATATGATGAATCAGCTTAAAAAATAGTAAAGACCTACACTTAAAATTACTTAAATAATGACTACTAAGATTATTGATGGTAAACTTATTGCCAAGAAAGTAAAGGATGAGATAAAAACCGAGGTTGCTGGTTTGATTGATAATAATGATAGCACACCTCATTTAGTAGCAATTATTGTTGGAGATGATCCTGCTAGCCAAACATATGTTGCAAGTAAAGAAAAGGCTGCCCGTAGTGTGGGGATTACTTCATCCGTTTATAAATTCCCCACTGATATTTCAGAGGAAGAACTATTAAATACAATAGATTTTATTAATAATGACGATGAAATTAATGGATTAATTGTACAATTACCGCTGCCTGAGCATATTAGTGTGAGTAAGGTAATTGAGAGTATTGATCCTGAAAAAGATGTAGATGGATTTCATCCGATTAATGTGGGTAAAATGGTTATTGGTCAGCCATCGTTTATTTCAGCAACTCCGGCAGGAGTTTTAGAGCTACTTAAGCGGTATAAAATAGAAACTGAGGGAAAGCATTGCGTTGTTCTTGGTAGGTCAAATATAGTTGGTTCTCCGTTGAGTATTTTAATGTCCAAGAAATCCTACCCTGGCAATTCAACTGTAACCGTTTGTCATAGTAAAACAAAAGATCTTTCATCAATTATTAAACAAGCTGATATATTGATATGCGCAATTGGAAGCCCTCAATTTGTTAAGGCTGATATGATTAAACCTGGAGCAGTTGTGATAGATGTTGGGATACACAGAATCCCTGCTGATAATGAAAAAGGTTATAAAATAGTTGGTGATGTTGATTTTGAGGATGTTAGGCGAGAAACATCATATATTACTCCTGTGCCTGGTGGGGTTGGACCAATGACCATTGCCATGCTTTTGAGTAACACTTTATTATCTTTTAAAAAGAAACATGATTCCTAAGGTTTCTAAAAGAATTATGCTTGGTTATATCACAAGTAACATAAGGTAAATCTTATAAAGAAGTATGATGGTTAAAGTGAAATATCATTTCTTAATTCTAATACTTGCTATTTTATTAGTTGATAATAATGCAAATGCGCAAATAGTTGGATGTACTGATCCAGAAGCTAATAATTACAACTCTTTGGCATCAAACAATGATGGGTCTTGTACATATAATGTAACTCTGTTTAACCCAAAAGTTAAGTATCCACTTTCTCAAGAAATTGACGAAACCTCGGGTTTAGCTTTGTATGATGGTCTTTTATGGACGATTAATGATAGTGGAGGTTTACCTGTTATTTATGGTTTTGATACGATAAGCGGTGAAATATTAAAGCGAATTACAGTATCAAGTTCAACTAATATTGACTGGGAATCGTTGGCTGATGATGATGATTTCATTTATATTGGTGATTTTGGTAATAATTCTGGTATCCGTGACGATTTGGCAATTTATAGAGTTAAAAAATCTGAAATTCCTAATCAAGCCACTGGGTCGGTTAATAGTGATAAAATTACTTTTACTTATCCTAAGTATCCAATTAATATTGAAAAAAGGAAAGATAATAATTTTGATTGTGAGGCATTTATAGCATATGGTGAATATTTGTATTTATTTTCAAAGAACCATGGAGATCAAAAAACTAAACTATATCGACTCTCAAATCAACCTGGTAATTATGTAGCAGAGCACCTAACAACTTTTGATGCATCCGGACTTATTACTGGTGCTGACATAAATACAAAAAGCAATGAAATAACATTGATTGGATATGTAAATCAAAGCTGGGTTCCATTTGTTTGGTTACTATTTGATTATCAAGGAACTGATTTCTTTTCTGGTAATAAGCGCAGAATTGACATGCCAAATATGGTTGCCACACAAACAGAAGCGATTGTATATACTTCAGATAAAAATGAAATATTTACCTCCGAAGGGCATATTCTCTTTTCACAAACGGCATATGAACTAAATTCTGGATTATGGACAAACTCAAACCCATCCTCAGTTCATAATATTTCATCCAAAGATTTAGATTTTGTTTTGAGTCCGAATCCAGTGAAGAAAAACAAATTAACAATAGAGGTTAGTAGTTTCCCCAAGGGAGAATATCAACTTGAGATATTTGATACGATGGGTAATTTTATGACCGTTAGTAAATATAGTGTAAAGAGAAGAAATGATAAAACAGTATTTAAGATAAAAGTGGGTAATTACAAACCCGGATTATATTTTGTGCGGTTATCATCGGGAACACAAAAGGTGGAAAAAAAGTTTATAAGAAATTAAATGACTCAAGCAAGGGATATATTTGAAGGAGGATTGAAACTTCCTGTTATGGAGGAATTTTATACATTACAGGGAGAGGGTTATAATATGGGCAAAGCTGCTTATTTTGTGCGTATTGGAGGATGTGATGTGGGCTGTTCGTGGTGCGATTCGAAGGAATCGTGGAATGAGAAACTATTTCCACCAATACTTGTTGATAAACTGGTTGAGAATGTATTGGAAGTAAAAGCTAAAACAGTTGTGATAACAGGAGGTGAACCTTCGTTATATCCACTGGATTATTTTACTCAACTACTACAAGATAAAGGTGTTAAGACAATGGTAGAAACCTCAGGCGCCCATGAGCTATCAGGAAAATGGGATTGGATTTGTCTTTCACCTAAGAAATATTCACCGCCGCGTAACTCTGTTTACCCTAATGCTGATGAGCTAAAGGTAATAATTCAGCATGAAGCTGATTTGAAATGGGCAGAAATGAATGCTGAACTTGTAAGTGAAAAAACACATCTTTATCTTCAACCCGAATGGAGTAGCATACCAAAAATAATGCCCGTACTTACTGATTACATAATGAAAAACCCCACCTGGCGAATGTCATTGCAAAGCCACAAGTATATGGGCATACCATAATCATATATTTTAACTAAAGTTTTTTTATCATTTCAAATTGCTTTCCCCCCAAAGTGATATTTACCGAATTGAAAAAACCAACCATATTATCATATCCAACTTCATAGTTGATGGCTTTAACGTTTTTGCACTTATTGTAGCATAGTATCTTATTTAATAGGGATGTTGCAACTCCTTTTCTTCTGTATTCCTTACCAACTGCTATCTGGGTTATATCTCCTGAGTGAATTGCCAGTATGCAATAACCAATAAGTTCATCATTATTAGTTGCTCCAAGCATTACAAAATCGTCGGGGCTTCTATATATGGAAGCGAAGCTATTTTGCCATGAAGGGATAGTATCCCAGAACTTCTTCATTTTATTTCTATGGGAGAGATCGATATTAATGTACTTGATGTTTTTATTTTCTCTGTATTTTTTAAATACAATTTCCTTCGCTAACTGATCAAAGTAGTTAAACTCTCGGGTAACCTTGAAGCCAATCTTACTATATACTGATATTGCTTTCGAGTTATTTTGCAGTACTTCAAGTAGATACTGTTTAACACCAGCTTCCTTTAAAAAGGGTACTGAGTAATTAAATATATCTGTGGCAATTCCCTTACCTCGATATTCTTTTAATGTTCCTGTTCCCGTGTCATAGGCAGTTGAAACTCCTATATATTCTCCTATTCCATTTAATGTAAAACCAACAAGATTGTCATTGTGAAATGCACCAAAAGATAGTTCTTTTGCGAAACCCCTCCTTGAAAGCATTCTAACAATTTCTTCCTTATCCCACTCAATTTCATAATCTATAAAGGCTTGCTCAAATGCTGTCAATATTTTATCCAGACTAAGATCAGCAAGTGATTTTATTTCTACCATATTTTCTGATTTGACAATTAAAATAACGATAAATGACTATATTATTATCGCATTAGCAATTTTAATAATTTTAACTTACTACCATATGGTGCATAACGTATTGGAATATCCAACCAGGTTTTTTTATAAACAACGGGCTTTTGGTTAGAAAAAGTATCGAAAGAAAATCGCCCATGATATTTCCCAATTCCACTATTGCCAACACCACCAAAAGGTAATTTGTTACTGGCAATATGCATAATTGTGTCATTTATAGTAACACCTCCGGCTGATATTTGACTAACAATTTTGTGTTTATTATTTCTACAGTTTGAGAAGAAATATAATGCAAGAGGTTTCGGTCTTGAGTTCACAAGTTTAATTGCTTGTTCAATTTTATCAAAGGTGAGTATGGGAAAAAGTGGGCCAAAAATCTCTTGTTGCATAATGGGCATTTCTGATGATACATTTTCAATTATTGTTGGTTCAAAATAATTGTTTTCTACATCATAATTCCCACCGTAAAGTACTTCGGTACCTTTGGTTAGTGAAGCTAATCTTTCAACATTTGGTTTATTTATTATCCTTGGAAAGTCGGTGCTTTGCGAAGCATCTTTTCCAAAAAAATCGATAATCACCTTTTTCAGCTCTTCAATAAACCTTACTTTTATACTAGAATGTACCAAAAAATAATCGGGAGCGATACATGTTTGTCCGGCATTGATGAGTTTTCCCCATACAATTCGTTTTGCAGCAAGCTTTAAATTGACATCCTTATCAACAATACAAGGGCTTTTACCTCCAAGCTCGAGTGTAGTTGGGATTAGATTTTTAGCAGCTTCCTGCATTACTATTTTACCTACTCTTGGACTGCCAGTAAAAAAGATGTGATTAAATTTGAGTTTCAGTAATGCTTCTGAAACACTGGCATCACCTTCAATAACTTTTAATAATTCAGGTTTGAAGCTAGTATTAATTATTTTTTCCAGTACTTTGGATGTATTGGTAGATATTTCTGAAGGTTTTAGTATTGCTGTGTTTCCGGCAGAAATTGCTCCAATTAGAGGAGCAATAAGGAGTTGAAATGGATAATTCCAGGGAGCAATTATTAATATAGTTCCCAATGGTTCACTATAAGTGTAGCTTGATGCAGGAAAGTTTGTAATAGGTGTTAAAGACTTTTGTGGACTAGCCCATTTTTTCAGGTTCTTAATATGAAATCTTATTTCTTCAAGAACAAAACCAATTTCAGTTGCATATGATTCAAACTTAGATTTGTGTAAATCTGCATGCAACGCATCATTGATTTCTTCTTCATGTTTGATTATTAAAGATCTTAGCTGTTTCAGGATAGTAATCCTAGTTACTATATTTCTGGTGTTGCCTTTCTCAAAAAAATTCCTTTGTTGATCGAAGATATTCGTACAATCTTTATCAAAACCTATTGCTGCAGTTGAATCAATCATATTTAAAGTATAGTTAGTTGATTATAACAAATATACAGCCAAATAATAAACGATGATTCAATTATCTGAAAAATGGATAATCTAAAATAAGTGATGTAATAGTAAAAACAGTAGCTAACTGCATAGTATTTCTATTCTGAATCTTTATAAACACCTAATAGTTCAATAAATCTGCTATCACTATAAATATTCGGAATAAGATCTAGTAGTTCGGTGTGTTGTTGGTGATTTAATTTTAAAGCAGTTTCAATGTAGAAATATGCTTGTTGAATTTTACCTGAAACGTGGAGATATCCAGCTAAACGATACCAGAGTAAAGCACTTTCCTTATTGTGAGAAATAGCTTCTTCAATTATTTCAATGGCGGTAATAGTATCGTCTTCAGCATATGCACACGAAGATCGATTTATCCATGCTTCAATATTGAAGGTGTCATGCTTTGTTATTTCCAAAAATAGTTCAGATGCACTTTCATAACTGCCCATTTTTAAGTGTATCATGGCAAGGTCAAAGCTAAACTCAGTATTTCCAGGCATTATTTCAACAGCTTTTTCATAATAGTTAATTGCTGTTAATGTGTTGTCTTGAGCATAAAATACTCTACCTAAACCAGCCCATGCATCAGCTAGTTGATCATTAATTTCGATGGCTTTATTAAAATGATGCATTGCATTTTTTAGGTCATTTAGGTTTTCATATGACTCACCTATATAATAATGAGTTATTGGTTCAGGAGCTTCATATTTAAATGTTTCCTTATAATGCTCAATGGCTTCATCATATCTATTTAAGCCAGATAGTGAATTAGCAATATTAAAATATGCGGAAGAAAATTCTTCATCAATTGCAAGTGTAAACTCATATGCCTCAATTGCTTTTTCATATAACTCAAGTTGATTATAGAAAATTCCAAGATTAAACCATGCTACTTTTGAAAATGGATTAGTATCTAAAAAATCACAAAAAAAACTAATTGCATCTTCTTCTCGATTAGTGATATCAAAGAAGAATGCAATTTCGTGAATAATATTTTCTGAATCAGGTTTTAATGCCAAAGCATTTTTTAAATTTTTTATTGCATTTGGATAATCATTTAGGTTTTCATATTCAAACGCTATAACCGAGTATATATCTTCAGCATTTGCGGATAACGGAATTGCTTTTTCATATTGTTCAATTGCAAGCTCGTGTTTACTCATCATACTATAAATTTCACCTTTGGAAATATATAGTTCGTCGTTTGCAGGTTCAAGTAATTCAATTTGATTTAACTCTTCCAATGCTTCGTAGTAATTACCATTTTGAGCCAATATTTTAGCACTTCTGATATTAAATGAAGAGCATGATGGATGTTGTAGGAGTGCCGATTCAACAGCTATTTTAGCTTTGTCGAAATCTTGAAAATCAATATAGTAGTCTATAACAGCCTCAAATTCATTAACATCGAAGAAAAATTGCATTTCTGCTTTAATCATTTTCTCAAACCTAATTACAAGTTCATTGAGGTTAGTATCATCTATCCAGTCGTAATCTTCGCTCATTTATTTAGTAATACTTTTAGTTATTATGAGTTGGCCACAAAAATACAGTTTTATTAAAAACGAATTTAGCCTAAAATAGTCGTATTTAACAGATTATATGATAAATTTATTAACCAACTGTGGTAGGTGTTTGTTAATTTCTGGCTGATGAAAAGATCGGTATTACTTCACAAACGAAAACAACCTGTTCCATCTTATTTTGCCATCCAATAAAGATTTGTTTTGGTCCAATGATAACCAAATAAATTCAGCTCTTCCAACTATATGATCTTCAGGTACAAATCCCCAATATCTTGAATCAGCCGAATTATGTCTATTATCACCCATCATCCAATAATAATTAAGTTTGGGTGTATAAGATTTAACGGGTTCACCGTTAATTAATATTTCGTTCTCGCTTATTTCAAGTTCATTTCCTTCGTAAGTTGTTATAAGGCGCTTATAAAGAGGTAGGTTTTTAATTGTTAAATTAATTGGGACTCCTTTTTTTGGTATATAAAGTGGGCCGAAATTATCCCTGTTCCAACTATATTCAGCATCATTTGGGAAAATTTCAGGTTTCCATAAACCCGGCTTATCATCATATATTTCAATGCTTTTTATAACTGGTAGTTTTTCAAGTTCATTTTTTGCTTCCTCTGTAAGAATAAATGTAAACTCACCTGGCTTATTGCCTCTATATGTTTCGGTTATATCGTATTTGTCAAGAATTTTAGGGTTTATACTACTTCCATTTGTGGTTACATGATATTGATATTGTAACTTCTCGGGGTTAACTGCTTCTTCTCCATTCAGGTATACTTGTCGATTTACAATACTTAAAGTATCACCAGGCAAACCAATGCATCTTTTTACATAATTTTCACGTTTATCAACAGGTCGTACTACAATATCACCAAAA
>JAERTF010000045.1 GCA_016845105.1 Bacteroidota bacterium
GTTTATTACCTATTAGCATCAAATACCACTTATCTTATGTAATAACTGCTTATTAATAATTTTTATATGTTTTCCATCAATTTCAATTATCTCATCTGCTGAAAAATCATGAATTATCTTAGTAATAGTTTCTCTTGTAGTACCTATGTATTCACCAAATTCAACCCTTGTTAATGGTATCACGAATTCATCGTTTTCAAAAATATAATTTGAAAAATATAATAACGATTCAGCGAAGGATGCAATTAATTGTTTTTGAATTTTGCTAACACAAAATTGAAAGTGG
Organism: Bacteroidota bacterium; assembly: GCA_016845105.1. GTDB lineage: Bacteria > Bacteroidota > Bacteroidia > Bacteroidales > F082. The sequence continues at coordinate 287 of JAERTF010000045.1, forward strand.
GCAACAATTGCTTCAGATAGAGTATTTATAATTTCTAATGCAAATTTGCCGTTGTTTTGAATAAGGTGTTTGTAACCAGCAAACTCAATAAAACATGCGGTCGTATCACTTAAAGCAGTGATAGAATATGTATGAATTTTATTTGCAAAAACATCAGGAACACCCATAAAAACAGGACCTTTATCTACTTTCATTATTTCATCCTTGTTAATGGGACCAGTTAAATGCATTTTAATTATCCCTGATTTGATAAAAACAATGTTTTGAGTAAAAGTTCCTTGCTTTATTATTCTTTCCCCCTTCTGAAATAATATTTCAGTACTATTTTTACATAGTATATCTAATTCGTCATCATTTAAACTAAACACAGTTTTTGACTTAACGGCGCAATCTTTACAGGAATTTTCTTTGTTTTTATCTCTCATATCATCTTCTTTTACTCAAAATACCATAATTCATTCAATATGATCACGCTAAGATACATACTTAGTACACATGTACTACATGTATATATGTTAAATAACTTTCATTAAAATGTAGAGATATTCACATTTTAGTTGATTCTATCATACCCCTTTTTTTTTGTTAATCCTAAATTAACCAATTTATTTTGTTAAAAATTTAACAGTTCTTATAAAATTAACCTTAATACTTAGGAATCATGAATGTCGAAATTAAAGAAACTCTTGATGTTAAAGGACTTTCCTGTCCAATGCCAATGATGAAACTTGCAAAAGCAATGAAAGGCTTGAATTCGAATGAAGTACTTGAGATGTTAGGTACTGATCCAGGAACAAAATCAGATTTACCAAGATGGTGTAATAAAAGTGGAAATTTATTATTGGATGAAAGTGAGTTAGATGGGGGTGTTTTTCGCTTTTTGATCCAGAAAAATTAATTGTTGTATGTCAGAACATAAAAAAGAGCCTGGTGTATTGGGGCAATTATATGGGATATTTTTTGCAAAACATTGGCCCGTCTGGGTTGGTGGAATAGTTTTAGGCACATTGAATATTCTATTATTTGCGATAAAAAGCCCTTGGGGAGCAAGTGGAGGAATTAATAATTGGGGCGAGAATGTATATCGTTTATTGGGATTGTTCAATTTAGATAATGCAAAACCATTATTGACAAATAACTATGGCATGTTGTGTCTCTTCCTGGTGATTGGGTCTTTCATAGCTGCTTTATTATCAAAGGAGTTTGCCTTTAGGGTGCCTCCAGTTGGAGAATTAATTAAAGGATTTATTGGTGGAAGCCTAATGGCTTTAGGTGCAACATTTGGAATTGGTTGTACAATTGGAGCTTTTTTTAGTGGTATGCCTGCGTTATCGGGAGGTGCTATTATATTTACCATAGGCTTGTTTTTTGGGGTAATAGTTGCCTTAAAATATCTTATGTGGGAGATGGAAAAATTTCCTGGTTTTAGTACTGGGAAAAGCTATAATTTTTTATCTGGTACCGGAAAAAAGGGTAATTGGCAAAAGTGGTTAGGATGGATAGTGTTGATAATCACATTCTTCATAGCTTATCAATATTCTGATAAAAATAAAGTACTAGCATGGTTCATTATAATAGGGATGCTAATGGGATTAATAAGCCAGAGATCAAGGTTTTGCATAGTAAAAGCATTTCGCGATCCTTTTATGACAGGTGAAGCTGAAGGGTCGGTAGGAGTTATGGCGGGCTTAATAATTGGACTATTTGGATTTACGATTATTAAATATTTTGGTATTGGAATAGGTGAGGCAACAATCCGTTCGCGAGAAATGACATGGGTATTCTCACATTTTTTCTTTAGGGCAGCCATAGGTGGATTTATTTTTGGAATAGGTATGACGATAGCAGGAGGATGTGCAGTTGGTACCTTATGGAGAGTCGGGGAAGGTCAGGTAAAATTATGGGCTTCAGCCCTTGGATTTATACTTATTTCACCTATATCAAAAATGTATATTGTACCTCCAGTTGTTAACCTACTTCCCAAAAATTGGGACTTCAAAAGTTATATGCCCGATTACATAGGCTATCCTGGTGCTTTTATCCTTGTTACATGTATTATTCTACTATGGTATGTGTTCGTTAAATGGAATGAGAAAACCGGAAGGTTTAGCGCGTATTAACAAATCAACCAAATGAAACTATGAAAACACTAAGAATATTTCAGAGGGTATCCATATTAGTAATATTGGGAATACTATCAGGATGTGCTGGCATTTATGAGAATGGAAAAGAATTAGCAGATGATACTTTACAGTATGTTGATGAGGTTACAGTTAATGAATTAGATAGTAAGATTGAGAACATGGAAGACTTCTTCCTCATTGATGTTCGTCAATCTTCTGAGTTTGAAAATGGTAATATACCATATTCGGTATCTATTCCAAGGGGAATTCTTGAGTTTAAAATTGGAGATGATGCTTTTTGGAAAGATCAGGATTGGTATGTGCCAAAAAAAGATGCTGAAATTATAATCTACTGCAAAAAAGGAGATAGGGGGATATTGTGTGCTAAAATATTGAACGAATTAGGTTATACGAATGTTAAAAACCTGAAGGGAGGAATCCATGCCTGGGATCCTGAATTTGATACAGGCTCACCAGTACAGGAGGATAGTGGTTGTGGTGGATAAGAAACGAAAAGAAATAATTATTAATTAGGTAATAATGAGGACATTTAAAGCAGTATTATTTTTAATAGCAATAATATCTATTGGAGGTTGTGGGGCAAAAATGAATAATTATGAAAGCCTTAATCAATTAGTTACTGAAGCACAACTAGGAGTTGCAAAAGTAACTCCTCAAGATTTAAAGAATATAATTGATCATAACAGGGATTATAAAATTATTGATTGCAGGGAAAGTGAGGAATATAGTGAAGGACATATTCCTGCAGCTTTAAATATACCCAGAGGAATACTTGAATTTTCAAATAAAATATCAAATCGAAGAGAGACAATTTATATCTATTCACAAGAAAATAACCGATCTGCAATGGCATATAATGCTTTGAAACTATTAAAGTATAAGAAGGTTTATGTGCTTGATGGGGGCTGGAAAGATTGGAGTAATACTTTTCCACAATTGATTGAATTATATGATATTACGGATGATATGAAACATGAACCAAAAGTAGAAGAAACCGGTGGTTGTGGAGGTTAATCAATTAGTGCATTAAATGAAATTAATCAATAATTAAAAATATGAATTATGGCTAAATTATGTATGGGGCTTTTTTCGGGAAGCTTAGATAAATTGACTGCCGCAGGAGTAATTCTTAGTGGTGCTGCTGCCGACGATATGGATGTTGAGGTTTTTGTTTTGCTTCAGGGTGCCAGAGCTTTTATTAAGGATAATGAAAGTAAAATTGATAATGTAGCAGAAGCCACTCATTTGAAAGATGAGTTTATAAATTCTTTGGAAAAACTTAATGTTTCAAAATGGTATGATTTCTTTGAGATGGCTAAAGAAATGACAAATATTAAAATTTATATATGCAGTCTGGCAGGTAAAATTTGGGGAGGTGAAAAATTAGGTGATTTTAATTATTTAGTTGATGACCTCTGTGGCATAGGCGAATATTTGACGGCTGCTGAGGAAGCTGATATACATATGTTCATTTAATAATAATATTAATTCACTTTTAAAATAAATATCATGGAACAATTAGAATTACAAGATTTGAAAGTTGATAAAGTTGTTGATGCAAGAGGTACAGCTTGTCCTGGTCCACTGCTCGAAGCTAAAAAAGCCATTGGCACAATCTCATCCGGAGAAATAATGGAGATTCTTTCTGCCGATGAGGGAACAAAACGAGATATCCCAAAATGGGCCAACAAAAAAGGACATGAATATATGGGCACCGTTGAAGAATCAGGTTATTTCAAAATTTATTTGAAAAAGGGATAATCAAAATGGAGGAAGTAATTACAGCTCCCAAGATATTGGTGTTTTCCACTGAAAAAATCTCAGATCCCGCTATTGATTTGGCGGGACTGCTGAAAAAACATTATCCCCCAACAGTTTATACTATTAATATTCCATGTTCAAGTGCTGTTAAATCTAGGTGGGTTCTTCATGCATTTGAGGCTGGATTCGATGGAGTATTTATAGCAGCTGATGGAACTGATTGTGCTTATAGTGAAACTTGTACTGAAAGAACTGGTGAGCTTGTTAAAAAAACGCATGAACTGATGAAAGATAGAAATATTGATCCCATCAGGTTGAAAATGGCCGCTATTTGTTCGGTATGTTCAGAGCCTTTTGTTAAGCACATGAAAAATTTTGTTGCTGCTTTATCCAATTAAATAATTCTTAGAAAGTATGACTCAACCAAATAAATTTGATGCACTCATAATTGGAGGTGGAATTGCAGGTGAAGAATCTGCATTGAATCTGGCAAATATGGACTACAAGGTTATTATTGTAGAAAAAGATCTTTCAATAGGTGGTAAAATGATTCATCTAAGTAAGGTTTTTCCAACCCTTGATTGTGGTGCTTGTATAACTACTCCAAAAGTATCAGAAACTGCTAGGCATCCAAATATTTCAATATATACCAATAGTGAAATACAAGATATCGAAAAACTGGGCGAAAATAACTTTACTGCAACACTATTGGAAAAACCAAGATATGTTACAGAGGATTGTACGGGTTGTCAGATTTGTGAGGAAAAATGTCCTGTAATTGTTGAGGATCAGTATCAATGGAATTTGGTTGGTAGAAAAGCAGTTTATGTTCCTTTCAGTATTGCTAACCCACGTATTGCAGCTATTGATATTGAAAACTGTAGTCTTTGTGGTTTATGCGAAAAAGTATGCCCTGCCAATGCAATTGATTTTTCACAGGAAGAGAAAAGGAGCAACATAAATGTTAATTCAGTAATTATTGCAACTGGATATAATCTTTTTGACCCATTGAAAATTCCGAGATATGGGTTTGGGAAATTTAAAAATGTAGTTACTGCAATGCAAATGGAGAGGCAACTTGTTCCCACCCGTCCATATAATAATGTGCTTCGTCCCAAAGATGGCAAAATGCCTGACAACATAGCCTATGTATTGTGCACAGGATCGCGAGACGAAACTGTTGGAAACCCTATTTGCTCACAAGTTTGTTGCATGTATTCGATAAAACAAGCACAATTATTATTGGGAGCCCTACCTATGGCTGATGTTACTATATATTATCTACATATTAGAGCCTTTGGAAAAGGTTTCTGTGAGTTTTTTCAGCAGGCAAAAGGGATGGATGTTGAATTTATAAAAGGTAAAGTTGGGTTGATTAAGGAAAAAGAAAATGGGAATCTCATTCTAAGATATGAGGATATTCAAAAAGGAAAAGTACTAGAGGCAGAGCATGATCTAGTAGTTCTTTCAACTGGTATTCTGCCAAATACTGATTATTCGTCAATGTTTAAAAACATTAATATCGAACAGGATGATTTCAGTTATGTTCATCAGGTTGATGAACTATGCTGCCCTGCAAAGACAAGTATTGATGGGGTTTTTGTAGCAGGAACATCCTCAGGTCCGATGGATATACCTGACTCCATATTATCTGCCGGTGCTGCTTCATCCGAAACTGCAGGTTATTTGAAAGGAGGTATAAGATGAAAAAAAGGATAGGTGTATATATTTGTCAATGTGGTTCAAATATATCGGATTATGTTGATGTTGAAAAAGTAAATGAAATTGTTGCTAGAGAACAGGCTGTAGCCCTTTCCAAAATAACAATGTTCGCATGTGCAGATTCAGCTCAAAATGAAATAATTGAAGATATTGAGAAACAAAAACTCGATGCTATTGTTGTTGCTTCGTGCTCTCCAAAGTTACATTTGTTCACATTTAGAAATGTTGCCCAACGTGCCGGATTAAACCCATATAATTACATCCAGGTTAATTTACGTGAACAATGCTCATGGGCTCATTCGGATAACCCTCCAAAAGCAACTGAAAAAGCGATAAAGCTTGTTATGGCTGGGATAGAAAGAGCTAAATATTCCCAGGCTTTAGCTCCAATATCTATTCCTTCAGTTAATTCAGTTGTTGTTGTAGGTGCAGGTATTGGAGGAATGCGTGCTGCAATTGAACTAGCAGATATGGGTTCTGAAGTATTTTTGCTTGAGCGAGAATATTTTGTTGGCGGTAGATCATCTCAATGGAATGAACTTTTTACCACCAATGAAACAGGCCGTGAAGTAATATCCAGACTTTATAAAACAATTATGGAGTACAATAATATTACGCTATTTACTGGTGCTGAAATAGAGTCAAAATCGGGAAGTGTGGGCAACTTCGATATTAAGGTAAAGATTAAACCACGACATGTAAAACCAGATTGTAAACTAGACTGGGATAAGTTTAAAAAGGCAGTTGAAGTTTGTCCGGTGGAATTTGATGATCCATTTAATTTTGGGTTGACAAAACAAAAGGCCATATATAAGAATTTCCCAAGCGAGTTTCCTGAAATACCGGCTATAGATGTTGAACATTGTACAAAATGTATGAAATGTTCTGACATATGCTCAGACATAGACCTTAATCAGAAAGAAGAAGTTTTAAACCTAAATGCCGGTTCAATTTTATTAACAACCGGTGCTAGCCCTTACGAACCAAAAGAAGGTGAATTTGGATATAAGAAAATTGATAATGTTATAACCCTTCAGCAATTAAAACGATTAATTGAATTAAGACCTGATGTACTGACATATCATAACAAAAAGATACAAAATGTTGCATTTATTTATTGTGTTGGAAGCAGACAGGTTGATGGTGAAAATAGATACTGTTCCCGATATTGCTGTACATCTGCAATTCATACTGCAATAATGCTCAAGGAAAATTATAAAAAAATTAATAATTTTCATTTTACTCGAGGGGTGCGAACCTATGGTAAACAAGAGATATTATACAACAAGTCTTCAAAGCAAGGCGATATATTTTTCCAGTCATTTGACGATTCACCAACTGAGGTTATTTCTGTAAATGGGCAAACCATTGTAAAAATCAAGGATATACTAACCACAGACAAAGAATTAGAAGTTGTTGCTGATTTAGTAGTACTGGTTACAGGTATGGTACCCCGACAGAATAATTCGATAAATAAAATTTTAAAGGTTCCAATAGGTAGAGATAAATTTTACAATGAGATTCACCCAAAACTTAGGCCGGTTGAAACCGTAATTGATGGTGTCCTTATCGCAGGTTCATGTCAGGCTCCATTAAACATTACCGAATCAGTAAAATCTGCATTGTCGGCAAGTTCAAAGGTTAACTCTTTAATAAGTAAGGGTGAAATAGAATTGGAACCAACCTTAGCTGAAATTGATGATGAATCCTGTACTTGGTGTGATAAGTGCCAATCAGTTTGTCCATATAATGCAATTGATATAAAAGAAGAGGAGGGTAAGTCAATAGCTGTCATTATTGAGTCAAATTGTAAAGGTTGTGGCATTTGTTTGCCTGTTTGCCCTTCAAATTCAATTCAATTAATTGGGTATTCTGATGTTGAAATTGAAAGTATGATTGATGTATTAGCTTGTTAATAGCATGATATTAAGTGTTTAAATATAATTATGCAATGAAAAAAACAATTGACATAATAAAACAAAAACGAACTGTACCTCCCGGTGTAAAGGAAGGAGTTAAGATGTTCAATAAACTGAAGAAAGAGATCTTCAAGGTGCTCAAAGAAAAGGAGATGACAATTCTTGAAATTGCAAATGAAATTAATGCCGATGTTGACAGTATAACATTCAACCTCATGACATGCTTGAAATTCGGAACAATAGAGGTCGGAAAGTTAGATGATAATGATGAGTATTATTATTATAAACTCAAGAATAGATAATAGTATGGCACAGATAAACCCTGACTTTGCAATAGAGTTAAAGAAATTTGGAGCACTCGACTTTAATGCTTGCTATAATTGTGGCAATTGTACCGCTGTTTGCTCTCTTTCGGATGAAGATAATTCGTTTCCCAGAAAAATGATTAGGTTAAGTGTACTCGGTTTAGAGGGAGATATTGATTCTTCTGTTGATCCCTGGTTATGTTACTATTGTGGCGAATGTAGTGAAACATGTCCACAACAAGCTGATCCGGGAGAATTGATGATGACTTTAAGGAGATACCTTACTTCAAAGTATGATTGGACCGGATTGGCAACCAAATTATACACTTCTAAGCTATGGGAATTTGGATCTATTTTTTTGCTGGCACTAATTATTCTTCTGCTTTTTGTGTTTTTTCATGGTCCAATGACAACTGAACTTACGGTAGATGGTGGAGTTAAACTAAACACATTTGCACCTTGGAAAGAAATCGAAATTGGCGACTGGATTATGGCCGGACTTCTTTCATTCTTCCTTATTAGCAATATTATAAACATGTATTATAAAATTATTGTGAAAAGGAAGGATGTTAAGATTCCTATCAAGCTGTATTTCACTGAAATATGGAAGTTGGTACTGCATTTTGCAACACAATTGCAATTTTCAAAATGTGATACTGAACTAAGTGGTAAAAAGTATAGTATTAATGCTTATTGGATAATTCATTGGTTATTAATGTCAAGTTATGTATTAATGTTTGCAATGATTGTTGTTTTCCTGGGATGGTTTCAAACAGACATAATTTATAATTGGTGGCATCCACAACGTTTTCTTGGATATTATGCAACTGCTGGATTAACTATTGGGGTAGTTTATTTTTATATTGTCCGAGTATATAAAAAATCCGAAAAAAGTAGGCATTCACATATAACAGACTGGACATTTCTGGTACTACTATTTTTAACCACAGTAACTGGAATATTAGTTCATATATTTAGGATAAATGGTTTACCATATGCCACTTACTATATGTATGTAATTCATCTAATGGTCATGTTTCCAATGCTTATGATTGAAGTTCCATTTTCAAAGTGGTCGCATCTGGCATACAGGCCATTTGCAGTATATTTTAATAATGTACTTATGGCTGCTTCAAAACGAATAAATAAAAAAACTGAATATTAGAAATATGAGTTAAATAACTATAGAAATCTCAAATTACTATGGAAAATGAAAAATTAATGATGAAAATCGGATCATATAGTATGATCGGAATATTAAGTGTTCTTATTCTCAACTTTGTATGTTGCTTAGTAGCAATGATTTTTTTATTTTGTAATTGTATAGGATAGGCAAAAAAAAACTACCCATTGCTAATGAGTAGTTTATCTTGGATTAACTCCAATGAGAAAAATTATTTTTTATCCTTAGTTATGTATTAACTGATTAAGGTATCCCTTGTCAATATCATAGTTTTGTAGTAGGTTAGCCTCCGTAGGTAAACCTATTTTGACAATAGTTGACTTGTTGGTTTCATAAAGTATTTCAACAAATAACTTTGAAATTAAATATAACTTGACGTAGTATTTTCCATCTTGCCGAGTTAGTAATTTTTTGCCTGATTTAATAACCATCACTACCTGCTCAGTCTTAGTTAGACTCTTAAAAGACTTTTTTGTTATAGTATCCATGTTTTATGAATTATGATAACGGATGCAATATTGCTACTAGATTATTTGGTTTGGTTATTGAAATCCATGGTAAATTAATACCTGACCAGACTGATTTTCCGGTCAGGTATTACTCTTGCAACTTGCTAGCAACCTCCGTCAGAAGAAATACTTTTCGATTTTTTTACTGCAGAAACACCGGCTTTGGTTTCAAACTTGTTGCCTTTGGCATCCCATTCTTTATAGGCACCATCATAAACTTTAACATTATCCCATCCCAATACATTTGTTAATGCAACATAAATTACAGTTGCAATAACACCTGTATTACAATAAACAACGATAGGCTTATCAGCAGATAGTTTATATTGTGCAACAAACTTATCCATTTCAGCTTTGCTTTTAAAAGCCTCTTTTGCATTAAGAACCTTCTTGTAATTTATATTGATGGAACCAGGAATATGTCCAACACTTTTATCGGAAGTTCCATTAAACTCTTCTGGAGTACGAGCATCAATAACTGTAGCTTTACCGCTTTTAACAAAAGCCATATCAGCATAAATAGAATTATTAACTTTTGGTGTAAAAGTTACTTTCTTAACTTTGGTTGGCATTTTAGTAATTGGAACTCTTGATTTTCTCCATTGGTCCATATCCTTATGTAATATCTTTACATTTGGGGCACCTAAGTACTTGAGAATCCAGTAAACGCGTGATGAATATTTTTGTGAACCACCATCGTATACAACAATGGTTTTGGAATCACTTACACCCTTTGAACCAAAAATTCCTGCAAGTTTCGCAGGGTCTTGAATAAGACCTTCAATTTCAGTATCCTTATATAGCGTTTTGTGAGGTATGTTTACAGCACCTTTAATATGCGTCTTGGTATAGCTGTCAGCTTTGCTGGCATCAATAACAATCATATTCTTGTCTGTTTTAAACATCTTCATAAACTGTGCAGCGCTAATTATATCACCCTGAGCCATTAAGCTCGTTGAAAACATTAGAACTACTAAACCTGATAATAAAATATTTATATGCTTTTTCATCTTATTAGTATGTATAAGGTTAATTATTAAAATTTGGCCTGAACCTGAATCATAAAGGCATCGTTATCATATTCGTTCTTTACACCTGCAGTTTTACCTTCTGAATTGTAAAGGTAGTTTAGCTGTACCCTTGTCCAATCATTAATGAAGTAATTTAAACCAAATGTTATTGTATTTTGCACATATGATTGTTCAACACCTTGATATGAATATGCACCACCATCTGGATCAAATGTTTCATATTTTACAATTGGTTGAAGATTCCATGGAGTCATATACATTGCAGCTACCCAATATCCATTCATATTATATTCTGGAATTCCTGCAGCTGATGTAGATTTTCCTCCACATCCACCACCACCGGCAATATCGCCAATGTTTTGTCCCATGATATATTCACCTTGTAGCATGAAATTCCATTTTTCAAATGTTAAATCAAATGCTGTACGTGTTCTTTTTTTATTGTAATTTTCTCCTAAATCATCTTTCAATGTAGGACCTACAATACCTGTGCGATAACTACCACCCACTTTAAGCCATTCCCAAGGAGCAACAACTAATCTTGCTGCAATATCCTTGTTACGATTATCATCAATATGGTTAATCCCTGTACCATTTAATATCGCAATTTTATATGAAAGAAGGTTATGTATTCCAAATAATGAGTCAGAACTACCTAGAAACATTAGTCCAATATCGCGGAAAGGAGCCGCTAGTTCGTTAACTACAGTTGATCTGTTTATAGTATGTAATGCATAGCAAGGAGTATTTAGCTCAAGACTGAATGGAGATTTAAATTGTCCAAGAGAAAACTTTATATAGTTTCCAAATGGAGCATATGTTACAAACGCATCCAATAGATATGGACTGCCTCCTGTTAAACCAGGACTAAATTCTGCCATTACATAGTAACTAACATCATAAGGGATTGAACCTACGATACCAACACGAGCTCTTTTAAAGAAGAAAGTGCTTGGTTTGATAGGGTCTCCATTTGATTTATCTCCGAAAAAATAATTATTAAACTGAGGTTGAATATATCCAACCAGCTGTGGGCCATCGTCTGATGTTGTTTCCACACAACCTTGGGCCAGAACATTGCTTGATCCAGCAATTAAAATAATAGCTGTTATTAGAATTGAAAATATTTTTTTCATGATTACCGGTCTTTGTTGTTGTTAAAAAAACAAGTGGCTGAATCAATCAGCCACTTGTCAAAATGTTTTTAATTAGTCAACTACGTAAGTGTAGTCATATGAATGATGCCATGTAACTTTAGGATTGTAAATATCCAAAGCGTCATGAATAATTGCATTGGCGCCATATAAGCCACTCTTTGCATTTTCATATCCTAGAACTTGTAACCATGCAACAATGAAAGATGAAGTTTGTCCTGTGAAACAGTATATATAATAATCATCAGTTACTGGAACTGCATTAACATTGTCAAGGCTAATTGGTTTAAACTGATATGCACCAGCAAAGTGACCAAGTGCAAGATACTCTTCATCTAATTCCCAGAAGTTGTACATGTTATATGCAGTTGGGTTAGTAAGAATTTCAGTTGTTTTTGTTCCCCAGCTACCTCTAGCAAGCATAGCATCAACATTTGCTGCAAGAATTTCAGCACCGTCAGTTGAAGTGGTTTCCCATGTTGGTAGTTCATTTGAAGGAAGTGTAGGAGCATCTGTTTTTACCCAGTTTGGGTTTTCAACTCCAACATTTCCAACATTACCTGTCCATTTGTCAAATTCAGTGTTCCAGTAAGACATACCAAACTTCATTACTTTAGCTTGATATCCAGAGAGTCTAAGTGCCATAGCACCACGACCAGCTGTTTGACCTGAATAACAAACAACTAAGATAGGCTTGTCAGTATAGTTAGCAGCTGTAGTTACAATGTCAGTAAGAGCAACATTTATAGCACCTTTAATATGTCCTTTGTTAGCAAAATCGTCAGCTGATCTGATATCAAATACGTGATAACCAGGAATCGTACAATCATTTGCAGTATCAACTATACCTGTTGGCATTGGTGCAGGTGCTACTACCCAACCATCTAATAGAGCTGGAAGATCAAGATTTTGATCCACTAAATAAGTTTTTAATGTTTCGAAATTACCTTTTTCAACTGGTTGTGGATCATCACCATCATCTTTACATCCCGTTAAAACTAATGCCGGGAGCATCATTACTACTAAGAAATAACTTAATAATTTTTTCATTTTTTAAATAATTTAAGTGTTAGAATTAAAATTCAATTTTGTAATGTTAATTTGTTAACAAAAGTAGTCTAACAAATTTATGAATACAATCTAAAGTATTGTAATAGCATAGGTCAAAAAGTGTAATTTGACATAAAAATGTATGATATGCCACGTAAAAATTTAAAATTTGTACATTTGCGACAAATTATTTATTACATGAAGCAGTCAAATCCACCTGCAAGTTGCATAGTTGAAAATCCACAAACGGATTGTTTTTCGGTGTTGACAGAGGAAGAAAAATATTTATTAGATAAGAATACAATAAGTATTGAGTATAAGAAGGGTGAAATAATTTCAAAGCAAGGGTCATTTGCATCACACGTTATTTTCCTTGCATCAGGTTTAGTTAAAGTTTATATCGGTGGACAAGCAAAAGATTTGATATTGAAGATGATACCCGAAAATCATTTTATAGGATTATCATCAATTTATGAAGGTAACAATACTTTTATTTATTCAGCATCTACTTATGTGGATTCGGTAGCTCGACTAATTGATGTTAATTATTTTAAAAATTTAATGAGAAAAAATGGGCAGTTTGCGTATAAAATTGCCAATATCCAAAATGAAAATGCAGCACAGGTTTATGGTCGGTTCTATTGCCTCACCCGTAAACAGTCTGGAGGCCTAGTTGCTGACTTGATGCTATGTTTATCAAATAGAGTTTTTAAGTCTGATAAATTTTGCTTGCCAATTTCAAGAAGCGATTTAGCTGATCTAACCGGTTTATCAATAGAGAGTGTACTTCGAATAATGAAGGAATTTAAGGAGGAAGGATTAATTGATACCAAGGGTAAAACAATTGAAATACTTAACCCAGATCAATTGGATAAAATTTCAAAATTTGGATAACAACCTCAGTTCGGCTGAAGTTTTGCCCATGGTATCAGGCAGTTATGTCATCTTTGATTTTAAACTACTGCCGCAAATCTTACACCCAGCTGAGGTTAATAAATAAAAAGAGGACTAGCCTCTTTTTATTACGGTCGTATTTGAAATATTAAATAGTTAATGCAAAGTAATCGGAGCAACAATATGGTTTTCCGAATTTTAATTCGTTAATCTTAATATTCAGTATTATTGATTAGCAACCACCAACTTCTCCACCATCATCATGTCCTAGTTGATCAAGATTTTTTTCAAAAATAAGAGGGTATGTTAATTCCCATTTTTTCCAACCATCTGTTAGGAATACCACATTTGTAAAACCAAGCTGTTGCAATGTTTTTGCAGCAAGGATACTGCGCTTCCCTTTTCTGCAGTATACAATGATTTCCTCATCTTTTTCTGGCATGTACAACATGGCTTCTTCCCAAAAGTCATCATTGTTAATTTTAAACTCAAGTACTCCTCTTGGAATATTTACAGCGCCAGGTATATATCCTGCATTAAATTCATTTGGCTCGCGGACATCCATAAGTAATATCATATCACCATTGTCGATTTTTGTCATTAGCTGTTCAACATTAATATCTTGGGTTGTGAGCTTTGCCTCACTTACCATTTCATCAACATTGGAGTAGTTTTGATTTTGGTTACAGGAAACTAGCAAGAAAAAAATACTTAACACCCATGTAAGTTTCAAAATTATATTTTTCATTTCTGTATTTTTTATTTAATTAATAAAGTTCATATCATTTAAACAATTGTATCACAATCATTTTCATTCTTCCTTTTTCGTTTTAGGCTTGGGTTTCATCAAATCATGAATATGGTGATCTCCTTTTTGTCCTTTCAGCTTCTTTTTGTCAACTTTTTCTTCAGTTTCTTTTAAAGCTTCAATAACCAGATTTTTAATCTCATCATGACCCACTGAATCGTTTTCATCATCGATGGGTTTTATTTTCATGCCAGCTTCTTCAACGGCTTCTGTAACAATTTCTTTTACTTCGTCATCATCCATTATTTCCCAACCGGTAATCATTGCATTTAGGTTTGATGTTACTGTATGACCAGTTGTTATAAGATATAAGTGGATTATTAAAAATGTGAGAAGTAAATATGCTATAAATGTATGAATAACAGCTACTAGCTCTAAACTTTTCATTTCAATTCCAGGTAGAGGATAATTGAAATACATATACAATAACCCGGTAATAACCATTGATGGTATTAAAAGAACCTTTAGGGCAAAGTATGTTAATCTCTGAAGGGGATTTAGTTTGCTTAAAGTTCTTTTTTTCGTAGGATGGGGTGCGTTATTGAATATGCCAACAATGTAGTAGTCCAATTGTGCCCGCATATTTTTTATAGTTGGCAAATAATGTTTCCATTCATCAGTGGTAATGTGCCAGAAAACTGCGAACACTATTAATACCATAAATACCCAGGCTGCAATATTATGAATTCTAACAGCAGAGGCATACCCCATGAAGTCTGTAGTTCCATGAATTTCAAATCCAGTAAAAATTAGTAGGAGTATCAATATTGTTTGACCCCAATGCCAGAAACGTTCAAATCGTTTATATAAATATACTTTTTTCATATTATTTTTCCTCCGATATTTTACAATTGCCTTTAAAAACCATTCGACAAAACATGTGAAATCCAACTCCTATTAAACTTGCCAGAATAAGCGAAATACCTGCTGTTTCAACAAATGGATTAAAATCCCGACCAGGGAGATAAAAATCTGTTAAACCAGCCAGTCTGCCATTGGGGCGGGTATGACAATCGATACATTGAAGTGATTCGCTAGCAGGTGAAACCTGGTGGTTTAGAGGCCAATACATTTCGGTTTCAACGAAATCATATGATCCGCTATATGGTAGTCCAACATACTCCATACCAATACGAGATGCTTTATCCCAATCAAAATCTTTCCAATAAGCACCTTCGCCTTTGTTGGGAGCCCATAATTTTGGTTGGATTAATGTCATATTTTCAGTATCATAAATCTGTTTACCTCTATGTACTTTTACAGGCCATATTTTCGATGGTGCAGATGATTTCATATTTAATCCCTTGTCAAGATATGAACCACTTAAGCTATTCATCTGTACTGGAATAGTGTCTATCTTGTCTTCAATTAATTGATGTCCGGCGATTCCATTAAACCAAAAGTATTCAGGAATAACATGATCATCGTAAACAAAATTACCTTTGATGGAAAGGTAGTTGTGATTTCCATCAGCATCATTTTCGTGCATCGAATGCCCATGATCATCTAAACGACCAGCAGTCGACCAGTCCCAAATCATTTTGGTTGCGTTTGCTTTAGCATAAACCGGTATATGGCAGGTTTGACATGCTACTCGAGCATTATGATCGTTCAATATATTGTCTTTATGTGGTTTGTCAGTATGACAGTATACACAGGTAGCTCTATCTTTATTTTCCGATGATAATGCATATACCTTACCACTCATTTGATGTTTATCAGTAACATGACAGTCAACACAACTCATATCTTCACCTTCGGTTGTCATATGAACATCAACTTCAGGCGAACAGTCGAGCATAGCTATATCAAGTTCACCATGCTTAACATTATTTCCACCACCACCCCAAAAATGACATACTCCGCAGTTTTCCTTCGTGGGGGATCCCACATTTTGTGATACAAAATTTAGATCAACAGATGGATCAGGTAATCCTGCCATTCCCTTTCCTTTTTTATATGACCCAGTATTATCATGGCAAACAAGGCAGTCAATATTTGTTGGCTCATTAAAGTCGAAATATTTATCTTTCCAACCATAACCAATATGACATCGTGTGCACGTTGCTTCACTACCCATTGTACCTATACAAAAATTGTTAAGGATATTGCGTTTTCCCAAGGGAACTACTCCTTTGCCTTCAATTTTTTCTTCACGCTGCCATAACCAGTGGGAAGTAGTCATAATCTCCTTATCACGTTCGGTATGGCATGATAAACAAGCCGCTGTGACCTGTTGTGCACTATCGAATGTTTGATGTAGGATGTCAAACTTGGAATGATCAACCGATGGATTTGTGTTTCTATCCGCTTTTAATATGTAATTCAAAATCGGAAAAGAATCAATAGAGTCTTGAGGTGAATCCCCATTTCCATAAGCTAATAACCAAGTTGATAAAAAGACTAACAATAATGTTGTTATGTATTTCTTCATATCATTTGTGGTTTATATTAATTTATTAAAACTCGATAAAGCAAAAATAGTACGGGGATTATATTTAGACCCCAATAGTTGTATGATGCTAAACCTACAAAAAGATGATTTAAATCAATTATCAGCCTGACTTAAATATTTAATCATTATTTTTGTTGCGTAAACAATATTATTTTGAGTAATACCAATCAAATAAAAGCCTCTTGTACCGTAGCTAAATCAAGCGGTAATAATTTCGACAACTTAACACCAGAACAAAGAAAACTGGTTGAGGACAACTTAGTGGTTGTTAAATATAAAAAAGGTGAAATAATTGCAAAGCAAGGTACCTTTACAACACATATAATATATATATGCGAAGGTTTGGCGAAAGTGTATTATGAGGATATGGATAAAACTCTTATACTTCGTATTGCACCGGCGGGATGTTTGATTGGGTTAACATCACTGCCCATTAATCAAAATGTATTTCAATATACTGCATCAGCGTATGTTGATACACAGGTAAAATTAATTGATATTAATATAATGAGGCAGTTGATTCTTGAAAATGGACATTTTGCTTCATCAATAATTGATACACTGAGCGAGGTTGCCATACAGAAAAATGGCAGGTTCTTTTGTTTAACTCATCGTCAGGCATATGGTAAACTGGCTGATATAATATTGTGTTTAGCAGGAAATATATTTAAGACTGATAAATTTGATCTTTCGTTAAGTCGTAAGGAATTGGCTGAATTATCAGGAATGTCAACAGAAAGTGTAATTCGTACATTAAAAAACTTCCAGGACGATGGTCTTATTAGAATTACTGGTAAAACATTTGAGGTAATCGATGCCGAAGGCCTTATGAAGATTTGCCAATTGGGCTAACCTATTATTGAAGAAAACCATATTATTATGCAAGTCATTTCTTGTAACCAATAGTTAGGTTCAAGGTGAACAAGGAATGATTATTTAAACACTTACGGGATTTTTTATTCACACAAAGACGATTCAAAATATCCAAATACACTTTCAACCGTCAAATGGAACCCATTCGGATTCAATTAAACAAATACTATACTCCATTAACCATGCCTACAGGATATTAGTGGAAACAACAAAAATAAATAAGTTATTATTAAACACAACGGTAAAAACAGTTTGCCAATACCTACCCATAAATAGTTTAAACGTTTAGATTAATTTTAAACTAAGAATTGACAAGTTGTATTAACACCTATTTATCGGTAAATTGGTAATTTAGCCCATTATTTTTTTACCAATGGGAAAAAAGAGACATAGCAGAAGGACCTTTATAAAAGTGGGAATTGCCGGAGTGACTCTTGGGGCATTAGTATTGTGGGATAAGATGGTTGGAAAACATAAGGAAATATCCCAAAAAAAGGAAATAGAAGTTCCTTTAAACCCTAACCAACAAGTAAGTTTTTACGATGATTTTATTGTGATAAATAATGAAAAAGAGACTCATGTATTAACGTCAAGGTGCACACATCTTGGTTGTAAAATTAATAGCTATTCAGGATCAGATTTATTATGTCCCTGTCATGGCTCTTCCTTCGATTTTAATGGAAATGTAAAAAAAGGACCAGCCCTTAAGCCATTGGAAAAACTGAAATTCGATTTTGATGAGGGTTCAGGTAATTTAACTGTAAAAATATAGGATTTGAAATTTTGGAAAGAAATAACTAATGATTTCACCTATGGTCAGGTTTCACTTGCTGCTTTTTTGATTTGTGGAATATCAGGTGTGTTTCTGGCCATCCCGTATGATGTTGATAATCCATTATTTTCCATAACCAATATTATGGTTATAAATCCTGCAGCTTCATTTATTAGAAACTTACACTTTTGGAGTGCTCAGGTGTTTTTGGTTTTTACCCTTATTCATATTTGGGACCATTTCAACCGAAAAAGAGATATACAACTTAAAAAGTCGGTTTGGATTAGACTTACTATTGGAATAATTATAATGTTCCTGGTTATGCTAACGGGGTTTTTATTAAAAGGTGATGCAGATACAAGACAGGCTTGGCGAATTCTCAATAGTTTGATAAATGAAATTCCTATACTTGGTAGTGCTATTGCATATTCACTTCTTGGAAATGAAGATAGCTTACAATTGATTTATGTGCATCATATTGCAACATTTACAATTTTCATAGCAATAATAACATTTGAGCATTCACGTAAAATATGGTCCAAAAGTGAAATCCTTTTCGTTACTCTAATTATAACAGCAGTTCTATCTTTTATATTTACTGCTCCTGTTCACGATGGTGTAAATCTAACGGTTAAAGGTCCATGGTATTTTGTTGGCTTTCAGGAAATACTACATTGGCTAACACTTCCTTGGATATCCTTATTGATTGTAATTCTTTTTCTTGTTATTATTTATATTGTTCCATATTTTGGGACAAAATCAGCAACTATTAGTAAAAGGCTACTATTAATCTTTACTGTATTTTACATTTTTCTTACCATTAGTGGGATGTTTTTTAGAGGGGAAAACTGGAAATGGATATGGCCCTGGGAGAAGGGTTATTCATACTCGGTATTAGGATCTTTTAGTACTTCATCCGTTAGATTTTTAACCGATTTTCCTGATGGAGTAATGAGCTCGAATGCGATTATTGATGGGAAAAAGGAAAGCTGTGTTATATGTCACTCTGATGTGCGTGGTTTTAGCCCTTCACACAATCCAAAGGCCATTGGCTGTTATTCATGTCATGGTGGAAACCCTTTTGATGCTGATAAAGATGGTGCTCATAAGAATATGATTCTTATTCCAGGTAATTTTTTAGATGCAAATAGGAGTTGCGGAACTACAAACTGTCACCCTGATATTACCCAACGTAAGGAAAGTAATCTAATGTCGAATTTGAGCGGTATGATAAGTGTTGATAGGTTTGTGTTTAACGAGCAAGATAATCCTGATATTATTACAGATGTTCATCATCTTGGAAACTCTGCTGCAGATGAGCACTTAAAAAATTTGTGTGTTAAATGTCATCTCGATAATCCAAAAACTGAAACTGGTCCAGTTACCGAAAAAACCAGAGGAGGGGGATGTTTAGCATGTCATATTAACTATGATGAGTTTGCCACAACTGCATGGTTAAATCATAATGTAGATGAAAACGACACATCATATTTGCAATTCCACCCTACTATTAGTATGCAGGTAACAAATCAACATTGTTTTGGTTGTCATAGTCGTTCGGGACGTATTTCTACAAATTATGAAGGTTGGCATGAAACAACCCTTGGTATAGATGAAGTAGAACTGGATAGTAATTATAGGCTAGTTGAAGAATCAAGAGTGTTTAAATATATAGAGGAAGATATTCATCATAGTTTAGGGTTAAGTTGTATTGATTGTCATAACTCGTATGAGTTGATGGGAGATGGTAATTATTATGCACACCAGGAAGATCAAAATACAATTAGTTGTCAGGATTGTCACTTCTCCCATAAACCAAACACTCTCGGTTCAGAAGAAATTGATAATGAATCAGCAATTATTGCTGCTTTACGTTTTGGTGATATTACAAATAAGAATTTTTTGGTAACCAAAAAACGAGACATTCCTTTAATTAACACTGATTTTGATGATGATACTGCATATTTCTTTAGTAAAAATGAAGGAACAACATACGTCCTAAGTGAGCCAGCTGAAATATGTACTAAGGGCAAGGCGCATGATAAACTAAGCTGTTCCTCATGCCATTCTTCTTGGGCACCAAGTTGCATCGGTTGTCATAATGAGTATGAGCCCTATGAGCCAGGTTATAACATGGTAACACGATTGGAGAAAGAAGGGACATGGGTTGAGTATGTTGGAGAATACAATGCAGGATTACCAGCTTTGGGAGTTCGTTCAACAGATAATGATAAAGAAGTGATTCCGGTGGTGCCGGGCATGGTACTAACAATCGATGTTGGGAGTTTCTCCAAAGAGCTTCACGATTCGCTTATTTTTCATAGGTTGTTTGCTCCTTCAGCTCCACATACAACAGTAACCAAAGGACGTGATTGTAAGTCTTGTCATAATAG
The DNA here is from genome assembly GCA_016845105.1 of Bacteroidota bacterium. Lineage (GTDB taxonomy): Bacteria > Bacteroidota > Bacteroidia > Bacteroidales > F082. Next base: position 21,260 of record JAERTF010000045.1, read on the forward strand.
CCCTGTAGCACTTGGTTACGGAAAAGGTGAGTTAAGCTTTAATACCGATAGCAAAAAATGGACTTTTAATTCCCATTACCAAAACAATCCTGCTGATAATATTCCCGAAGATGCTTGGATTGGTTTTATGGATGATCGAAATGGTGAAATTGTTTCCACCCGTTCAAATGTACATCCATTTAGTATTGAAACTCAACAAAATATTCTTACCGTAGGGGCATGTTTAACTTGTCATGATGATGATAGTGAAGTTGCTCAAGGAAGTCTGATTAACTTCGATTCTGTTGTTGATAATAGAATATCCAAATGTATATTGCCAATTTGGTAATAGTACATTTTGATTTAACAAACCTTAACGAGTTTGATTGAGTGCCATAAGTACTAACTATTATACAAATTCGTTTACAATAAGTTCATACATATGAACTTTAATTTATTTTTGCAAAAAATATTGTCCCACTATGAATGATAGTCTGGTAATAATACCAACATATAACGAGAAAGAAAATATTGAACGCATTGTCCGTAAGGTGTTTAGCTTGGAAAAGGATTTTGACGTTCTTATTGTTGAAGATAATAGCCCTGATGGTACAGCAAAGATTGTTCATCGTTTAATGAAGGAGTTTGAGAACAGACTTTTTATATTAGAGAGAAAAGGAAAGCTTGGACTTGGAACTGCTTACATTAGTGGGTTTAAATGGGGTTTGGATCATGAGTATGAATATATTTTTGAGATGGATGCTGATTTTTCGCATAACCCTGACGACCTAATCAAACTATATAACGCAGCAGCAAACGAAGGAGCTGATGCTGTTATTGGTTCACGGTACATCAAAGGTGTTAATGTTGTTAATTGGCCTATGGGGAGAGTGCTAATGTCCTATTATGCTTCAACATATGTGCGGTTGGTAACTGGATTAAAGATTATGGATACCACAGCAGGCTTTATGTGTTGGACAAGACGTGTACTGGAAACAATTGATCTTGATAGCATTAAATTTGTTGGATATGCATTTCAAATCGAGATGAAATATACAGCTAGTAAATTGGGATTTAAGGTAGTTGAAGTACCAATTATTTTTACAGATAGGACCGAGGGCACATCAAAAATGAATAAGGGTATTTTTAAAGAAGCAATATTCGGGATTCTTGATTTGAGATTTAGAAATATTGTTGGTAAAATTAAACCCATTAAAACCTTTTAAATAGGCTTTAGAATTATCCGCAGGGATTAGAAAAAACTAGTATAGTTTATGAATTTGATTAAGAAGGTTATTTCAGGTGCTACAATAATTAACGAGGGGGAAGCTTTCGTAGGTGATGTTTTTATAAACAACGGCATTATTGAAGCTATTGTTGTACGATCTGATAATACTAAACCCAACTATTCTGGTTATGAGATTATTGATGCTGTTGGGCTACATTTATTGCCAGGAGTTATTGATGATCAGGTACACTTTCGTGATCCAGGGCTTACTTACAAAGGTGATATATATACCGAAAGTAAGGCAGCAGTTGCAGGAGGAATTACCAGTTATATGGATATGCCCAATACAATTCCCAATTGCTTAACCCAGGAAATACTTGAGGAAAAGTATGCACATGCATCCAATGTTTCACTTGCTAATTTTAGCTTCTACATGGGAGCTTCAAATGATAATTTAGATGAAATAGTTAAGACTGATCCGAAAAAAGTGTGTGGAATTAAAGTTTTTATGGGATCATCAACAGGAAATATGCTAGTTGATAGTGAAGAAGCATTGTCAGGAATTTTTTCATCGGCACCAACACTTGTTGCTGTGCATTGTGAGGATGAGAATACTATTATTACAAATACTTCAGAATATCATAAAAAATACGGTGAAGATGCCCCAACTCGAATTCATCCTAAGATTAGATCTGCAGAAGCTTGTTATCTATCATCATCAAAAGCTGTAAAACTTGCCAAAAAATATGGAACAAGGTTACATGTATTACATTTAACCACCGAAAAGGAGATGAGCCTTTTTGAAAATAAGCTTGATCTAAAAGATAAGATGATTACTGCTGAAGTTTGTGTTCATCACCTTTGGTTTTCGGAAAAGGATTATGATAAAAAAGGGAACCTCATTAAATGGAATCCATCAATCAAATCATCAACAGATAGAGATGCTTTGTTGAATGCCTTGCTGAATAATAAAATTGATGTTGTTGCAACCGATCATGCTCCACATACTTTGGAGGAAAAAGAAAGAGTTTACTTTAAGGCACCATCCGGAGGTCCCATGGTGCAACACTCGTTGATGGCAATGCTAGAATTGCATTATAAAGGTAAACTTTCCATTGATAAAGTAGTTGAAAAAATGTGTCATAACCCGGCAATACTGTATCGTGTTGAAAAACGCGGATTTATTAAAAAAGGGTATCATGCCGATTTAGTATTGGTTGATTTGGAGGATACTAAAATTGTGGAGCGTAAAGATGTATTCTATAAATGCGGCTGGTCGCCGATGGAGGGAGAAACATTCCATTCAAGCATTGTTTCAACTTTTGTTAATGGTAATATGGTATACAATCAAGGTGAGTTTTTTGAAGGAATAAAAGGGAAAAGACTGAAATTTAATAGATAAAATGTAAATGATGAAAAAAGTAGTTTTGTTTTTAATGATAACCGCAATTTTTGCTTCTTGTAGCAATGGCCCAGAGAAGAAAAGCATAGTTGGAAAAGAAACAATTAAGAGTTACACCAATGGTGAACCACAAATTGTACGTGATTATATAATTGATGATGGGAAGCGGCTTGCAACTTATGAATGGGAGTACTATGAAGATGGAAATATACTAAAAGAAGGCCCACTTAGTGCAAATGAAAAACGTGATGGAGAATGGAAATCTTATTATAGAGATGGTGTATTATGGAGTAAGGGTGATTATAATAATGGTGTTCGCGAAGGAAAAACTATTACTTATCATTCCAATGGAAATAAATACTATGAAGGGCAATTTTTAAAAGCTAAAAAAACTGGAATGTGGAAGTTTTATAAGGAAAACGGGGAGTTTGATTATGAAATGCATTTTGATCAAGAAAAAAAAATAAAAACCACCATCGATAAATCCAAGCTCGAAGAACAATCGAAGAAATAGCCAATAGGCTGATAGCTATTGGTAGTAGCTGAAATCAGGTTTATTCCTAGTTGGGAATAGTAACGAAGTCTTGAATCTACACCTAATAATAAATTGGGACTTCCCAATTGCTAAATTGCTGGAGTTGTGTGCCTTTCATCCATTATTTCATTTATCAACTGATACACAAAATCTAGGTATAGCATTAGAATAATATGTCCTAGTAATCACTATCAATATTTACCATAACAGGTAAATGATCACTATACCCTCCATAATAATTTTTTCCGGAAGCAGTTCGTGATGGCCTTGGCTCTCCTTTTTTTGGTTTATAAAGCATCCAGTCTTCCTTAAATACTATCTGATCAGGAGACATTATTTTGAGACCATTTTTACCATTAATCAATGCACCTGATACAATAATTTGGTCAAACATATCCCAGCTATTGTAATAAAGAGAACCTATTCCGTCTTTGTATTGTTTAATTGATAAATTATAAAGATCGTTTTCAGATATAGAAGGCTGTATTTCCTTCGCATTCAAAACATTGTATATGCTGGTGTCAGTTGGATTATCATTTAGATCACCCGCTATTAGTATGTTTGCATTTGGAATTATTCGTAGTATAGAGTCGGTAATATGTAATATTGTCTTTGCTATTTCAATTCGGTGAGGTTCTGTTTCTTCTTGTCCACCCCAGCGCGACACCCAATGATTAATAAATAAATGAATGGTATCTTTTGTGTTTACTAAACCCTTTGAATAAAGAATATCGCGTGTTAGTATATCAGTATCCGATTTAATATTTGGCTTAATAAATTTATTACTCACTGGCTTATACACTTTTGGGTTGTATAATAGTGCTACATCGATTCCTCGTTCATCGGGACTATTTTTATGAATAATAATATACCCTGCTGAAATTAAGTTAGGGTGCTGTACCAAATCCTCAATTACACTAAGATTCTCAACTTCGCATAAACCAAATAATGCTGGTAATTCTGCTGAATCCATACTCATCATTACTCTCGATATATTATCAAGCTTATGATTGTAGCGTTTAGTATTCCATGATACTTTACTGGTTGGCAAATAGCTTGCGTCGTTAACGTCCTTACTGTCAATCGTGTCAAACAGATTCTCAACATTGTAAAATGCAAAACTAAATGGATGGTTCTTTTTTTCGGCACATGATGAGACTATTAATATGAATGCAATGGAAAAAATAAGAGTTAGTGTACTATTTTTCATTATAATTTGATTTAATAACTTAAGATTTGTAAACAAAATTAATAAAAGGAGGCTGGTATATTAGATTAAGCTCTTAGAAATCTTTAAGTTTTGTAATTGTTCGTCGATCCTTCTTGGTAGGCCTGCCAGTACCTCTGTCACGCTTTTCCTGATTTAGCTGATTTATCAACTGTAACCTTTCGTATTCTTCGGGTGAAGTGAGATCTTTCATAAGTTCTGGAACTAACTTTGCTGACACTCTGTTTTTTGCAGCCTTAATAATTTCAACTTTTTTTAATATGCCTTTTTGTTGCACTTCAATTATATCTCCTGCCTTCACATCACGTGATGCTTTTACACTTTGTCCATCAATCTTAACTTTGCCACCTTTACAGGCTTCTGCAGCCTGAGAACGTGTTTTGAAAAGACGTACGGCCCACATCCATTTATCAATTCTAATAGAGTCCATTTATTGTGATTCTTTCATGAGTAGTGTTTTCCAAATCAGATGAATTAGTGTAAATTACTTCTCCCTAAAATATATTGTAATGGGTACTCCAGTAAAATTGTAATTCTCTCTAATTTTATTTTCAAGAAATCTACGATACGACTCCTGAACATCATTGGGTAAATTACAAAAGAAGATAAATTTTGGGGTGGCTGTTTTTATCTGCATTATATATTTTATTCTAATGTATCTGCCCCTGGAACCCATTGGTGGTGGGTTTTTTTCAATTATTGGTAGTAATAGATCGTTAAGCTGAGATGTAGGTATTTTTTGGGTTCTTCTTTTGTAAACATCGGCTGCTAGCTCCAGAGTTTTAAATATTCTCTGTTTTTCTTTAACAGATGTAAATACAATAGGTACATCCACAAAAGGAGCTATTTTTTCTTTAAGATCAATCTCAAACTTTAAATGAGTATTTGTCTCTTTTTCAACCAAATCCCATTTATTCACAACAACAACAATTCCTTTATTATTTTTATGTGCAAGATGGAATATACTAACATCTTGTTTTTCGATACCGGTTTGGGCATCTATCATAACTACGCAAACATCACAGTTTTCGATGGCTCTAATTGTACGTAAAGTTGAGTAGAATTCGATATTTTCATATACTTTCTCTTTTTTTCGAAGACCAGCTGTATCTACGAGCATAAAATCATGCCCAAAGGCTTTATATCTAGTATATATTGAGTCGCGTGTTGTACCTGCTATGTCTGTTACAATATTTCGTTGATCACCAAGTAATGTGTTAACAATTGATGATTTCCCCACATTTGGACGACCTACAAATGCAATTCGAGGGAGTTCGGTTTCTTCATTGCTTATGGTTTTATCTGGAAAAGTCTTAACCAGATCATCAAGTAGATCACCTGTTCCACTGCCATTTACAGCTGATATTGCATAAACTTCACCAAGCCCAAGTGAATAAAATTCAATAATTTCATTTGTTTTGTCGGGAGTATCAACCTTGTTTGCTGCCGTAAATATTTCTTTCTTCGATCGCCTCAATAGGTTTGCTATATCATCATCAAGTGGGTTGATTCCTTCTTTTGAATCAACAACAAAAATAATGGCATCTGCTTCATTAATGGCAAATAATACTTGTTTACGAATTTCGTCTTCAAAAGTATCATCTGAACCATGAACATAACCACCTGTATCAATTACTGAAAATTCATATCCATTCCAGTCACTTTTACCATAAATTCTATCGCGAGTAACACCACTAACAGACTCTACAATAGCTTCTTTTCGCTCCAATAATCTATTAAATAGTGTTGATTTTCCAACATTTGGTCGTCCCACAATGGCTACAGTATTATTCATTGTAATATGTATTGATTTGTATTAATTGCTTCAAAGTTAGTTAAAGCTTTCGTTATTCAGTATTTAATGGTAATACTTTGTTTATGAAGTATATCCAAAATTCTTAAGAGTATTTTCATCATCACGCCAGTCTTTGCTAACCTTGACTGTTATTTCCAGAAACACTTTTTTTCCAATAAATTCCTCTATGTCTAACCTGGCTGCTGTTGCAATTCTTTTTATTGCCTGTCCTTGATGGCCTAGTATTATTGCCTTTTGAGAGTCGCGGGCAACATAAATAATTGTTGAAATCCGTATCAAATTCCCTTCTTCTTTATATTGGTCAACAGCTACTTCTGCTGAATAGGGAACCTCTTTTTTATAGTTAAGAAGTATTTTTTCTCGGAGAATTTCTGAAATGAAAAAACGTGTGGATTTATCTGTTAATTCATCTTTAGGATAGTATGCCTCGTGTTCAGGTAGAAAATGTAATATAGTGTCAAAAACCTTTTCGATATTAAAATTGTTTAGGGCTGAAATTGGAATAATTTCTGCTTTTGGCATCTTTTTTTTCCAGGCTTCCATTTCTTTCATAATGGCTTCCTGGTTAGATAAGTCAATTTTATTGATTACAACAATTACCTGAACATGAGAATTATTAAATTTATCAATAATCTCTTGATCGGCGAAAGGGTAGTCGGGTTCGGTCATAAGAATAAGTATATCGGCATCTTTTAATGCTGTATTTATATACTGATTCATAAACTGATGCATTTTGTAGGATGGGTTTTTAACAATTCCCGGGGTGTCAGAATACACTATTTGGAAATCATCACCGTTTACAATTCCCATTATTCTATGCCTTGTTGTTTGGGCTTTAGAGGTAATTATTGAAAGTTTTTCACCAACCATTGAGTTCATCAATGTTGATTTTCCAACATTTGGATAGCCTATTATATTAACGAATCCTGCTTTATGCATAAAAATAAAAAAAAATTTGCTTGGCAAAGAAACAAAATATATCTTTGCACTCCCTTTTTAAGGGATATAATAGTAAGTTCATAAGATACAAAAATATATTGCGGGATGGAGCAGAGGTAGCTCGTTGGGCTCATAACCCAAAGGTCGTCAGTTCGAATCTGGCTCCCGCTACAATGGAAACCTCATACGAAAGTGTGGGGTTTTTTTATTTGCATAAGGATGCAAATTCATTTGCGATCCGCAGTGCAAATAAAAAAACCTCAACCTGTAATGTTGGTTTTCTTTGTAAAGCCTCCTTTACCCAGATAAACGACCGTAGGGAGTTAATCGTTTCGATGCAAATTCATTTGTGATCCGCAATGCAAATAAAAAAACCTCAACCTGTAATGTTGGTTTTTATTGTAAAGCCCCATTTCCCAGATCAACGACCGTAGGGAGTTAATCATAGTATTATAAATTCATTTGTGATTCGCAGACAAATAAAAAACCAAAATCTAAAGTTTGGTTTTAATTGTAAAAGTTACAGCTTAAGAAAAAATGTACTACCATGTCCTGGGCTGCTTTTTACCCATATTTCACCACCTTGTTTTTTAGCAAGGTCATTACAAAGTAAAAGTCCAATACCTATTCCGATTTCTTTATTTGTCCCCAACGATGATGATGTGCTTCCCATTTTAAATAATCCATCTAGCTTTTCCTTGTCCATGCCCACACCATTATCCGAAATAGAGAAGACTGTTTTAGAATTATCTTGTTTGGCAGCGATAATAATCTCACCACCCTTATTTGTGAATTTAATTGCATTTGTAAGTATATTTCGGATTATAACAGAAGTCATATTTATATCCAGCGTAGCATGAAGTTCAGGTGGAACATTAACCGTCAGGTTTATTCTCTTTGCCTTCAAACTGTTTTCAAGAGAATCCGTAATATTTGTGACTAGATCCAAAACTTTAATCTTAACTGGTACAATCTCTTTGGTCTCGGTCTGATTTCTAGCCCATTCTAATAGGTTTTCTAGCAATCCAATTGCATCATTGGCAGATTTTTTTGAAATTGTTATAAACTCTTTTATTTCTTCTTTTTCAAAATGGTCATAATTTGACAATGCCATATCGGTAAATGATACAACTGTGCTCATTGGGTTTTTTAAATCATGGCCGATTATTCTAAATAATGTGTCTTTCGTATTATTTAGCCGTACTAACTCTTTATTTTTTTCGGCAATTTCTTCATTCTTGGTAACTAATTGTCGATTTAGTTTTGATTTTATATAACTGATTCTGAAAAGAATTCCTGCAATTAAAAGAACAACTATAAATGCCAATATGACCATGAATACTTGAATATTCTTTTTACGTATTTGTTGTGATACGATTTCATTTTCTTTTTCCAACAATAAATATTCTGCTTCTTTCTGTTTAAGCTTGAGATAGTTGATTTTTTTATCCTTTGTGGTATTAAAAGTACTATCGCTATACTTTTTGTGTTTTTTATGATAGTAATATGCATTCCTCGTATCACCTAATTTTGCATAGCTTCTGGACAATATCCCTGTTATGTATTGAATATCCCAAATTGCGTTTATTTCTTTGGCAAGTTCAAGACTTTGTTCTCCATATTTAATACTTTCCAAGATATTTCCCAACTTTAATTCCGTATCAGCTAGTCCGGCTAAAGCATAACATACATCCCATTTGTTGGTGTTGGGTTTGGTATTAATGGTTATGCTAAAAGCGTCTTTAGCCATTTGCAGATCTCCTTTATCCAAATATATATGACCAAGTAACGTATTTAATTTTAACAACTCTTTCGGGCTTTTAAGTGCTTCTTGTATATTGTAATCATATTGTGCGTATAATAAAGCTGAATCGTATTTTTTTAAGTCTTTATAGATAAGACTCATATTAAAGTAGTTGATGCCCAGCATAATGCTATCTCCAATTTCTTCACATATTCGTGACGAGATTCTATGATTCTCAATTGCTTTTTCACGATTTTCTAACATGTGATAAATAAGAGCAACATTGTTCAATCCTCTTGCAATACCAGGTTTGCTTTTAATCTCTTTCCATATATTAAGTCCCAACAAGAAATATTCAAGTGAGATATCATATTCGCCCTTTACATAATTTGCTCCTCCAATCCTACTGAATAACTTTGCTTGTTCCTCCTTTTTTGAGTTTTCTTCTGCTTCAATAATTGCTAATTGGTAATAGTATATTGATGAGTCGGGATATATATTTTTTAGAATATCGCCAATATCTATTAGTAAATCAATTCTTTCATTAGGCGGTATTGTATTTCCATAATCTTCGTGATATACTATAAGTGAGTCCAAATTATTTAGTTTGTTATTGCCCATAACAATTGAAAACAATGGGGAAAACAAAAGAAATAAAATGATTGCTTGTTTCATTAGTTTAGCTAGATAATAGGTATGAAATGTACTATAGTTTTAGGTTTACTAAAGTAGAAAAAAATGGTTAATAAATAAGAGTTTCATATTTTTTATAAAGATATTATTACGACGCTTATTT
>JAERTF010000046.1 GCA_016845105.1 Bacteroidota bacterium
CTTAAAAATGCTCATAGCTAATGTTTACAACATTACTATGACGGTATATAAATATTTATTTCGCTGCACTCATAAATATCATATCCGCCGCCTTTTTAATATCTTCGTTTTACACATGGGACTACGTTTAGCTCCTCATTGTAGCCAATAGTAAATTGAACAAGAATATAAATGCATTGAAAACGCCTTTCAAATATACGTTCAGAGATACCATTCAAAACATACCCAAGAGACAAGTTTTGGAAGACTTTAAAAACTCTTTCGATAAATCACACTGTGATTTTGTTGCGATAATAAGTGAACAACAACTCATCGTTGAAAATGAAATCTGGCGATTGAAACCCGATCTCAATTTTAATTTATGGATAGGTATTGGGGATGCATCAGTAAATATTTCGGATTCGAGAGATAACAATAAGCTTCATGTTAAATACATAATCGACTACACCAAATTAATCGTATCATATTTTCTGCTCTATTTGATTTTTATTGTTCCTGTACTGATTTTTGGAAAAACTACAGAATTAATCCAAACTATCTCTCTCGAGCTTCTTCTACTAACATTGGTCTTTATCTTAAGCCTGTCAATAGCATTCTATAGACATCGGAAAATCTTTAAAAGAACATTGAATAAAAAACTCAAAAATCTCGGAGGTTATGATTGGGATAGAATCATTGGAAATATGTCAGATAAAGAACTGAAAAGAATAATAAATAAGGAAAGAGAATTCCCAGAGGAAATGTTATTTCTAGTTGAGAAGCAATTTCAACAAAGAAAGGAAACTGAGCATAAAAAAACTACTGGCTACAACACTGGCTCATAGCACATAGCCGGGTTGATGGCGCTTTGTTAAAAAGAAATTCGAAAAAGAAAAGAAAACTTACCTAGAAAATAAACCCCACGCAACGGCTACGTGCCATAGCCTAGACCGTTACCTGCAAGCTGAAAAAAGCCAACCGCACAAATAGCACATTTGGTTTTTTCCAACGCAAAAGCCAACGCTAAAAAAATCAAAAGAGCTATTTTTAGCCAACGCAAAAGAAAAATGAAAATAAAAGAACTAAATAAAATATGTCAGAAGACCAGAAAAGAATATTAGAAACACAACTTTGGCGAATAGCCAACCTATTAAGAGGAAAGATAAGTGCAGACGACTACCGAGACTACATTCTCGGTTTTATCTTTTATAAATACCTGAGTGAGAAACAATATTTGTACGCCAACGAACTTCTTGAAGGCGAAGAAGTAACCGATTATAAAGAAGTAACCGATACGGATACTCTTGATGCAATTAAAGAAGAATCCCTTTTGAAATTGGGTTACTTCTTGCAACCGAAAGAATTGTTTTCTGAATTGGCAAAAAAAGGAAATGCCGATACTGAAAGCGAGAGCAACTACATCATTGAAGACTTACAAGAGGTAATGAACCACATTGAGCAAAGCACAATGGGAACGGAATCTGAAGAAGACTTCAATGCTTTGTTTGAGGACTTGGATTTAACTTCCACAAAAATTGGCAGAACTGTTGGAGCGAGAAATGAAGTAATCGTAAAAATCTTAAACCATCTCGACAAAATCGACTTCAAATTACAAGATATTGATGCAGATGTTCTTGGAGATGCATACGAGTATTTGATTGCGAAATTTGCAGCAGGAGCAGGAAAATCAGCAGGAGAATTTTATACACCACAACAAGTTTCTAAAATATTAGCAAAAATTGTAACCACAGGAAAAACAAAACTAAAATCAGTATATGACCCAACCTGCGGTTCGGGTTCTCTATTGCTTCGTGTGGCTCGTGAGGTAGAAGATGTAGGCGAATTTTATGGTCAAGAATTGAATCGAACTACGTACAACTTGGCTCGAATGAATATGATTTTACACGATATACATTTTCGTGAATTCAGTATTGAACAAGAAGATACTTTGGAAAATCCTCAGCATCTCGAAAAACGTTTTGAAGCCGTAGTTGCTAATCCACCATTTTCGGCACATTGGAAAAGCGATAAAAATCCTTTGAACAATACGGACGAACGCTTTAGTCAATATGGACGATTAGCACCAAGAACAAAAGCGGATTATGCCTTCATAACACATATGATATACCAGTTGGCAGACAATGGAATAATGGCAACTGTTGTACCTCACGGAGTTCTTTATAGAAGTAATGCAGAACACGTTATTCGCAAATATTTGATAGACGAACTAAATTATTTAGATGCCGTAATCGGATTACCAGCAAATATTTTTTATGGCACTGCAATTCCTACTTGTATTTTGGTTTTCAAAAAATGTAGAGAAATAGATGATAACATAGTTTTTATAGATGCAAGTGGAGAGGAACATTACAATAAAAATGGAAATCAAAACGAATTACGAGATGAGGATGTAGAAAATATCATAAACGCATATAGAAACCGAGAAACAAAAGAAAAATACAGTTATGTTGCAACTTTAGGAGAAATTGCTGAGAATGAATACAACCTGAACATTCCACGTTATGTAGATACTTACGAAGAAGAGGTATTGCGACCTTTAAACGTTCTTTCAGAAAAACTGAATACCATCGGTCAAGAACTTGAACAAGTAAACCAAAATATTATTGAAAACTGTGAGCTACTTAACATTCCAGTTCCAAATAGCTTTAACTCAAGTCTTTTGGTGGAATTTAAACAATCTGTTCAAAGAGATTTATTCGACCAGACAGTAAGATTCACAAAGGAAAACGGAGAGCCTTATCCAGATTGGCAAGATTATGTTTTGAATGACATTGGAACTTCATTTAATGGATTGTCAGGTAAAACAAAAGAAAATTTTGGATATGGTAAACCTTATATACAGTACAAGCAAATTTTCGACAATAGTTATATAGATTCATCAAAATGTGATTTCGTTGAAATATTAGAAGACGAAAATCAGAGTAGAGTAAGATATGGTGATATCTTCTTCACTACTTCATCTGAAACAAGATTAGAAGTCGGATTTTCTTCTGTCTTGTTAGAAGAAGTTGAAGAAATGTATCTAAACAGTTTTTGCTTTGGTTTTAGATTAAATTCATTTGACATTCTTAATCCGAATTTTGCTCAATACTTATTTCGCAATGATGAGCTTAGGCGAAAAATAGTTAGGCTTGGTCAAGGAAGTACTCGATATAACATCTCAAAGGTACAGTTAATGAAAATAAGTACGCCTCTTCCATCAATCCCAGAACAAAATAAAATAGCTTCATTTCTTAATTCTATTGATAGAAAGATAGAGTTAATAAGTAATGATTTTTAGTTGGATGGAAAAGGTTTATACTATCATATCAGCTAATACCGCAAAACACTCTCATTTTGAAGAATACTTCAAAATTATTCAAGTTATTGAAGAACACGAATTTTCAAATCCTGATATATGTATAGAAAGTTGTAAAGCACTTATTGAAGGAGTTTCAAAAACTATAATAATAAGCCTTGACAACACCAAAACACCAGCCAATATTGATGACGAGAATCTACCAAAATTATTCAAGCAATCTATGAATTTGCTTTCTGATAATTGTGAAGATATTGAAGGGGATTTTGTCGTTAGGTTCTCTGCAATTATTCAAGTTTTAGGGGAAATTAGAAATAAAAGAGGTGATATTTCACACGGAAGAATGGCACCAAAACCCATTTTTAGCTCGTCTAAACTTGCAACAACAGTCAAAAATATGACTGAAAATATACTTGAATATGTACTCGAACATTACTTTAGTTTGGACTTATCGAGCGGCAAACTGATTTATGAGGAAATAGAAGATTACAACAATTGGCTTGATGAGAACACAGAATTTCCGATAAAAAAAGCAAAGTATAGTCAACTTCTTTATGAAAATGACTATGACGAATACGAAAGTAGGTATTCTGACGAATTTTTGAAAACAGACGAAACTGAAGAAGAAGTTGCTGTTGAAGTTGAGAAAGAACAAGCTGAAGAAGTTGAACTACCTGAAAAGGAAGTTGCCGTACCTTTAGAAGAAAAGCCAAAAGAAGAAATTAAAAGATTGGTAAACACTTTTAATGAAGATGCATTTTGGGATGAACCAACGACAGGAAAAGTTTCAGTTTTTGCAGAGGAAGAGAACCTAAAAACCACAGAATTAAAAGAATTGGTAACCGACTACCTATTTAGTGACAAAAAGCCTTTGCGTGATGCTGTGGCAAACGCTATGAATGAGAAGCCAGCACTGAAAGACAGAGCGAAAGTAATTGAAACACTGACTGAAAAAATTATTGTTTTGGCAGATGAATTAAAAAACCCAGCAGACGAAGAAGAATGACCACACAGCCAGAACAAATATTAGAAAACAACTTGGTTGCTCAATTAGAAAAATTGGGTTACAAAAAAGTAGTTATAAAAAATGAAACCGACCTTTTAGATAATCTGAAACGTCAATTGGAAATTCATAATAAGACTACTATTTCTGATAGTGATTTTAAACAAATTCTTAATTACATCAATAAAGGAAATGTATTTGAACGAGCAAAGATTTTACGAGATAGAGTTCCGTACACCAACGACAAAGGCAAGCATAAAACCATTGAGTTAATCAATCAAATCCATTGGTGTCAGAACGAATTCCAAGTTACCCAACAGGTAGAAATGGAAGGCTCATATAAGAATAGATATGATGTAACCATCTTAATCAACGGCTTGCCATTAGTCCAAATAGAATTAAAACGGAGAGGTTTGGAGCTTAAAGAAGCCTTTAACCAAACCAACCGTTATGAAAGACATTCCTACGGAGCAGGTCAAGGGTTATTTCAGTTTATACAAATCTTCGTCATCAGCAACGGTGTAAATACAAAGTATTACGCCAACAGTCCATTAAAAGCTCGTTCGTTTAAACAAACATTTTATTGGAGTGATGTTAAGAACAAACTGAACACACAATTATCCACTTTTACCGATATATTTTTAGAGCCTTGTCATATTTCAAAAATGATTTGCAAATATGTGGTGCTTAACGAATCACAAAAAATATTGATGGTGCTTCGCCCCTATCAATTCTATGCTGTAGAAGCAATTATTGAGCGAGTGAAAAATACAACCGACTATGGTTATGTGTGGCACACCACAGGTTCAGGAAAAACATTGACTTCTTTTAAAGCAGCACAAATACTAACCAATTTACCACAAGTTCACAAAGTGGTTTTTGTGGTTGACCGAAGAGATTTGGACTACCAAACTACCAAAGAATTTAATGCGTTTAGCAAAGGCAGTATTGATGGAACAAATAATACCAACACTTTGGTAAAGAAAATGGTTGGCGATAATAAATTGATGGTGACTACCATTCAAAAACTAAATACCGCCATAAGTAAGAAGAGGTATTTGAGCAGAATGGAGACACTAAAAGATGAACGTATTGTATTTATTTTTGATGAGTGTCACCGTTCTCAGTTTGGAAAAACACACGAAACAATCAAAAATTTCTTTACAAATTGTCAAATGTTCGGTTTTACAGGTACGCCAATATTTGAAGCCAATGCAGGAAAAAATGAGTACGGTAAGCGAACAACGACAATGCTCTTTGATAAAATTCTGCATAAATATGTGATTACAGATGCCATCAGGGATGAAAACGTATTAAAATTTTCCATAGAATACATCAGCACTTTCAAGAAGAAAGACCACATTTTGGATATTGACGTAGAAGCCATTGATGAAGCGGAAGTAATGAACGCACCGGAGCGTTTAAATAACATTGTAGATTACATCATAACCAATCATAATCGCAAGACACACAGTAGAGAGTTTACAAGCATCTTTGCAGTCTCTAATATTGATACTTTAATTGAGTATTACCAATTGTTTCATCAGAAAAAAGAAGCAGGAGAACATAATTTAAGAGTAGCTACTATTTTTTCATATCAAGCCAACGAAGACGATAAAGAAGCTGTAGGAAATACATTTATTGATGATGAGTTTTTAAACAACGACACGTACAGTATTGCAGCTGAACCACAACAAAAATATGGTACTCAGCATACAAGAGACTATTTGGAAGACTTTATGGGTCATTACAACAAACAGTTTAGTACAAATTACACAACTAAAGACAGCAAAAGTTTTTACAACTATTACAATGATGTAGCAAAACGAGTTAAGCACAAACAAATAGAAGTTTTGTTAGTCGTAAATATGTTTTTAACAGGTTTTGATAGCAAGGCACTAAATACACTTTACGTTGATAAAAATTTACGTTATCACGGACTAATACAAGCATATTCTCGTACCAATAGAATCCTAAACGAATTAAAATCTCAGGGAAATATTGTTTGTTTTAGGAATTTAAAAGGAGCGACAGATGAAGCCATTTCACTTTTTTCAAATATCAATGCGAAAGATGAAATCATAATGCAAACTTATGAAGAATACGTTGCAAAATTCAACCAAGCATTTATTTCATTATTGCAAATCGCACCAACTGTAAATAGTGTAAATGACCTTCCAAGCGAAGGGGAAGAATTGGAATTCATCAAGGCGTTTAGAGAGTTAATGCGATTGAAAAATGTATTGGCAACCTTTACAGAATTTGATTTTGTGGACTTATCAATGGATGAACAGAATTTTGAAGATTATAAGTCCAAATATCTTGACCTTTACGACAAAGCAAAATCGGCTCAAGCAAAAGAGAAAGTATCAATTCTTCAAGATGTAGATTTTGAATTGGAATTGATTCACAGAGATGAAATCAATGTAGCTTATATATTGAAACTCTTAGCAAAACTGAAAGATGCAAATGTAGAAGAACAAGAAAAGCAGAAGAAGGCTATTTTAGAACTGATGTCGGGAGATACACAGATGCGTAGCAAACGTGAGCTGATTGAGCGATTTATTCAAGAAAATTTACCTAAGATTGACGACTCTGATGATATACCAGATGAGTTTGCCAATTATTGGAGCAAAGAAAGAATTGCAGCGATTGAAAATTTGAGCAAAGAAGAAAATTTGGATGCCAACAAATTACAGGAAGTTATAGGAAACTACTTATTTACGGAGAAAAAACCATTAAGAGATGAAATAATTGGAATGTTGAAAGAACGACCAAGTTTAAAAGACCGAAAAACAATAGCCGAACGAGTGACTGAAAAAATAGTCGGATTTGTAGAAACATTTATAAGTGGAATAACAAGACCGTAAAGAAATGCCAACGCTAAAAGCCATACACATTTGCAATTCGCACCAGCCGACACACATGCCAAAATTGCAAAAGAGTATGTCTTTGCCAACGCTGAAAATCAAGCTGAACGAAGAAAGCCAGCAGGTAACAATGTGTATAAGCAATAGCGGGTTTAGAGCAAAATTGAAATGAAATGAATATTAATAAAGGTAAGTGTTTAACCGAAAGTTAGTGGGTTTTAATCCGCTACTGCTCATACACTAGACCGTTGTATGCAAGGCAAAGACCGAGATGCACATTTATAAGTTAATTGGAAATTTGAAAAAACGAATAGATAAAATAAGCTCATTGATTGAAGGTTGGTGCAAGAAAAAAATAGTTTTTGCCACCGCGCTTCTGCCCTTCGGGACAGTTGGGGTAGCCAACGCACAAATAGCACATTTGGTTTTTTCCAGCCCACATGCCGAAAAGAAAAACCAAAAGAGCTATTTTTATGCCGACGCTTTACAATAACATGAATTGATATATGAAGAATGAAGCTCATGCACGAATAAAAATCAATAAACTGCTGGAAGAAGCAGGATGGAGATTCTTTGACAATGAACAAGGAAGGGCAAATATCTTGCTTGAAAATCATATTAAGATTACTCAGCAGGAAGTTGATGCATGGGGCAATGACTTTGAGAAAACAAAGTCAGGTTCATTGGACTTTTTATTAGTTGACAGTAATAATAAACCGATTTGTGTACTCGAAGCAAAGAAAGAAGATTTACACCCTTTAGTAGCTAAAGAACAAGCAAGAAAATATGCCAAAACTGTAGATGCTCAATTCATCATACTGTCAAACGGGATTGTTCACTACTTATGGGATTTAGAAAATGGAAATCCTAAACCAATCTATAATTTTCCATCGCCTAACGAAATTGGTGCTATAAAAGAATGGAATCCTGACAGAAATGCTTTATCAAGTGAACTTGTGGATGATGATTACATTGTTACCATCCAAATGGAGGATTACAAAGGAAGACCAGGGTGGAACGGGTCAGTTGAAAGCAGCAAAGACTTTATTTGGGATAATGGATTGCGATTTTTAAGACATTATCAAAAAACTGCTATTCATAAACTTCAGGAAGCTGTTTCAAAAGGCAAAGACCGATTTCTATTCGAAATGGCAACAGGAACAGGAAAAACTTTAACTTCTGCTGCTGTTATTCGATTGTTCTTGCGTTCTGAAAATGCAAGACGAGTTTTGTTTTTAGTTGATAGGCTTGAATTGGAAGATCAAGCTTGGAAAGCTTTTACAAATTATTTAAAACCAGATTACACAACCTTTATTTACAAAGAACATAAAAGTGATTGGCATAAAGCTGACATTGTAGTTACTACTGTTCAATCCTTGACTTTTGATAACAAATACAGCTACTTATTTGCTCCAACCGATTTTGATTTAATTATTTCGGATGAATCTCACAGGTCAATTTCTGGAAATTCAAGAGCTGTTTTTGAATACTTTCATGGCTATAAATTAGGTTTGACTGCAACTCCAAAAAACTATCTCAAGGGAGTTAATATTGACAAAGTAAAAGAAAACGACCCAAGGGAAATTGAGCGCAGAATGTTGCGTGATACATACAATACTTTTGGTTGTGAAGATGGAGAACCAACTTATCGTTATTCTCTACTTGACGGTGTAAAAGATGGTTTTCTAATAAATCCCAAAGTTCTTGACGCTCGGACTGAAATTACAACACAACTTTTATCTGATGAAGGTTATTCGGTAGCAATTGCAAATGAGGATGGAGAGGAAACAGAAACTTTTATTTCAACTGATTTTGAAAAGAAGTTTTTCTCAGAAAAAACAAATAGAGTTTTCTGTAAAACATTTTTTGAAAATGCCCTACGTGACCCAATTACAAATGAAATTGGTAAATCATTGTTTTTTGCAGTTAGCCAAAACCACGCAAGAAAACTATGTGAGATTTTAAACGAGTTTGCAGAAGAACTTTATCCAAACAAATACAACTCTGATTTTGCTGTTCAGGTAACTTCGCAAGTAGATAGTGCGCAGCAAATGACAATCAATTTTACCAACAACAATTTAAACGGTAAAACAAATTGGTTAGAAGGTTACAAATCGAGTAAAACAAGAATTTGTGTTACTGTTGGAATGATGACAACAGGTTATGATTGTCCTGATTTGCTAAACCTTTGTATGCTAAGACCTATTTTCAGTCCTGCCGATTTTGTGCAGATAAAAGGACGAGGAACAAGAAAGCATACTTTTGAATTTAAGCATAAAAATGAATTGGGCGAAGAGGAAATTATTCAGCACGAAAAAGACTATTTCAAACTGTTCGACTTCTTTGCCAACTGCGAATATTTTGAAGAAAAATTTGATTACGATGAAAAACTAAATCTGCCAAAACCAAGAAAAGAAGGTGGCGAAGGTGGCGGCGGGGGTGTTGACATCGACAAATATACAAGCGTTCGTCCTGACCCAATTGCAATGGTTAAAGAACAAGAAATAGGATACGAAGGAATGAAAATTGACCGTATGCTATTCCAAAAGTTCGAGGATAGAATTGTGATGGACGATATTATTAAAAAGAATGTTGAATTGGGTAATTGGGAACATGTGGTTAGCCATATTCAAAATGAGATTTTCGATAAACCCGAAGAGTATTTTAATCTTGACAAATTAAGAAAAGCCGCCAAGATTGACCGTAAAGTTTCAATTCGTGAAGTAGTTGAAAAGGTTTTCGGAATTATACCAAAATTCAAATCAAAAGATGAGTTGCTGGAAGAAGAATTTGATAAGTTCATTTCCATTTATCCACCTGATGAAGATATTAACGTTAGAGCATTGAAATACTTTTTCAAAGCTTATATTGTTGACCAAGATGTGAGAGAGATTTTACAGGCTAAAGATTTTCATGCTTTACAAACGAATGCTACTTTGCCGATTTCGTTATTTAAAAAAGTAGCACCAAAATACAGAGAAGTAATTCCTGTGTACATTAAAGATTATATAAACTTAGAGCTGTTTGCAGCTTAACAAGGAATTTATGTTAGATAATATAACAAGAAAAAGAATAGACGATTGCCGAGATATTTTAGTAGGTAAATTACCTGACCCAAAATCCCAAATTGAGCAGATTACCATAGCCTTAATTTATAAGTTTATGGACGACATGGATAAAGAATCCATTGATTTAGGTGGTGAAGCAAAATTTTTCTCAGGCGATTTCGAAAAATATAGTTGGGATAGCCTTTTTGATTCAAAAGTAACAGCTAATGAAATGTTGAAATTGTATTCGGAATCCATTGAAAGCATGGAGAAAAACCCGAACACACCACAGCTTTTCAGAGATATTTTTAAAAATGCCTATTTACCCTATCGTGACCCTGAAACTTTAAAACTGTTTTTAAAAACCATTGGTGAGTTTGAATATACGCATAGTGAAAAATTAGGAGATGCTTTTGAGTATTTACTTTCTGTAATGGGTTCGCAAGGCGATGCAGGGCAGTTCAGAACACCTCGTCATATTATTGATTTTTTAGTTGAAGCGGTTAATCCTGACAAAACAGATACTATACTAGACCCAGCTTGTGGTACAGCAGGATTTTTGATTTCTGCGTTTAAGCATATCAAAGAACAAAATCATGGTAAACTGACACCAGACGACCGCAAGAAATTGATTAAAAACTTTATTGGATATGACATTTCGCCTGATATGGTTCGTTTGAGTTTGGTAAATCTTTATTTACACGGTTTTTCTGACCCACATATTCACGAATACGATACTTTGACAAGTGAAGAACGTTGGAACGAAAACTTTGATATTATACTTGCAAATCCTCCTTTTATGACACCAAAGGGAGGGATACGACCACATAAGAAATTTAGTATACAGGCAAACAAATCTGAAATCCTTTTTTTAGATTATATTATTGAACATTTAAACGGCACAAAAAAAGCTGGTGTTGTAATTCCTGAAGGGGTTTTACATAACAACTATGCGACATATAAATCATTACGTGAAAAATTAATAAAAGATAATCTATTATATGCTGTTGTTGAATTACCACATGGTGTGTTCAAACCATATGCAAGTGTTAAAACACACATTCTATTAGTGGACTATAAAATAGCAACTAAAAAAGATGATATTCTATTTATACAAATAAAAGATGATGGGTTTACTCAAACTGGAGCAAGAAAACCAATTGGTAGAAATGATTTACCATCGGCATTATCTTTACTACAAGATTATAAATCTGGCTCAAAGTTAACGTCAGATATTTCATACAATCTTGTAACTAAAAACGAAATACTAAATGATAAATGCTTAAGTTTAGTTGGTAGAAGATATAAAGCTGTACATTATGCAAATACTTCTAACTACCCAACGCGAAAGCTTGATAAGAAACTAATTAGAATATTTAAGGGCAAATCAGGTGCACAAAGCACAGAAGAGGGTGATTATCCATTTGTTGTTACAGCTGAAAACTTTAGAACATCAAAAGATTATTCTTTTGATTGCAAAGCTATTTGTGTGCCAATTGTATCTTCTACTGGACATGGTCACGCGAGTGTTAGGCGTTTGCATTATATTGAAGGGAAATTTGCACTTGCCAATATTATGTGTGGTATAGAAGTTTTAAATGAAGAAGACTTGAATCCAAAATATTTGTATTTTATACTATCTGCCATGAAAGAAGAAATAATAGCTTCGTTAATGACAGGTACCTCTAATGTTTCACTAGACAAAGATGACTTGTATGATGTAGAAATTCCATTTCCAGATATCATAACGCAAAACAAAATTGTGAGTTCTCAATTGAAGATAGAAGATGAAATAAAACAAATGCAAAATAAAATAAAACAACATCTAGCTCTCTTGACAAACGAAGGTAAAAAAATATGGAATTAACAACAGTTTTCACATAAAGCCATACACATTGCCAAGTCGCGCAAAAAGTCAACGCACGACCGAAACTTGTCAAAGAGTATGTCTTCTGCCACCGCTTTTTTGCCGACCCTAAAAACTATTTTTTTCGGGAACAGCAGTGCTTCGATTGAGAGAATTTTAGATGGCAGTAAATTGATGACTAATTGATAATGAATAAAGCCCAGCATACAACAATGTATATAAAACATTTGGCGGATAGTGCTAATTTTGAGGTCGTTACATTTAATAAAAATTGTAGCGGTTTGACAGGATTGCTCTTCGAAATGCCAAACGTTTCATATACGTAGCCGTTAGCGGTCATAGGGTACGATAAAGGGACATAGTACATACAAAGTATTGATTTTGAAAAACCATTGGTATTTAAGAAAACATAATTCTTATGAAAAACATAGCATTATTATCTCTCGTAAGTCTCTTATTAATCTCTTGTTCACCATCCAAAAAAGAAAAAGTTAGTTTAAACGGATCCTGGGAATCATCAAGTTATGGCAGCATAATATGTATCAATGATAGTATTGTTAAGAATTATAATCACTGCTCATTCAATTGCTTCTTTGATTATGAAGAATCTCGCAAAGGATTTGACATTAAATATGAAATTATTAATCTTACATCAGATTCACTGGTTTTAAAAAATGGAATCACCGAGTATGGATTTTCACGGATTGATTCTCTGCCTCAATTGATGCATCCTGACTCAGCTAAAAGTCCGAGTTATAATTTTGAAACCCTTTGGCATACTTTTAATGATCTGTATTGTTACTTTGATACCCGCGATATTTATTGGAAGAAATATTATGACACCTATTCAGCTAAGATCAGCTATAAAACAAGCAAGATCGATTTATTCAATATCTTCAACGAGATGCTAGGCGAAATGAATGATAATCATGTGTACATTGAATTGCCCGAAGAATTAGATGATGAATACAGCACAAGCAATCCAGACAAAATTGAAGCGGAGGAGAAAAAGTACCAATTAATAGAGAAAGCCAAGCAATCTATTCTAGATAAATATGTTGATCAAGCAAAAACCTACAATCATGGAATGATTAATTGGGGCAAAATAGAAGAAAAATATCTATATATCCAGATCAACAGCATGATTGCATTCGCGGATTTCGAGATATCAAAGGATTTGAGTTCGGATGATTTCTGGGAGAAGTATTGGGAATTAGCAAATAAAAGTCCAAATTATACCATAGATGAAATGGCCGGCGTAAAGAAGATCATGGACTCTATTTTAGGTGAATCAGCACAAACGGAAGAGATCATACTTGATATTCGGTTTAATGATGGTGGCTGGGATCAGGTCGCTCTTGAATTCCTAAGTAATTTAACGGATAAGGAAACAATGGTTTTCACAAAAAAGGCCCGATTGGGAAAGGGGTTTACTGTTAAACAGCAAATCAAGGTATTACCCTCTGATTCTCCATCTACAAAACAGGTTTTTTTACTTACCAGCTATTTGACCGAAAGTGCGGCAGAAATCATGGCATTGAGCGCTTTGGAATTAGAAAACCTCACCATTATAGGTTCTCCAACAGAAGGTATTTTTTCCGACGTTCTTTCTAAAAAACTTCCAAACGGCTGGTATTATGGTCTATCTAATGAGATTTACGAATCTCCTGAAGGTTTTAACTATGAAAACCTTGGTATTCCTCCGGATCATAAACTTAAGTATAAAAAAGATGATTCCTCATTTTGCAAGTATCTGATAGATAATATGGAAAAAGGAGATGAAGCAATTGAATTAATATTAAATAAAAAGTTATAAAATAAATGATGCTTTTTGCTGGTGATCTTTTAGTATCCGTACCAAAACAAACTATTGCTATTCAAGAAACCTAAAAAAACCAGCATTTAGTATTCAACTTGTTTTAAAAGAAAATCCATATCAAGAACTATTAAAAATTCCAATTACAAGAAAACAAAAGACCGAATTCAAAGTTGGATAAGTTGTTAAAAAAGACCCTTTTTGGTGTGATTTGATTCCTCCAAAAAACTGGAAATGGGAATAAAAAGCACATACTGCCAACAACGGCTTATAGCACATAGCCGGGTTGATTGCGCTCTATTAAACGGAAAGACAAAAAAAGAAATTAAAAATAACCTTGAAAAACCCCACTCAACGGCTACGTGCCATAGCCTGGACCGTTAGCAGCCATTAAAAAAATTTAAGTTATAAGTATTGGAGACAAACCCAATAATTCTCAAATATATTCTGGCTCACGGCTACAGCACCATTTTGAACTGGGGCCTGGCCAGTCCAAGTCGAGGTGTGCTTTGGGCAAAGCCCTACTCATACTCCTAAGCTCCTTCTGCCTAAATGAGTCTGTGAAATTCTCAATAATTTTCGAAAGCTTCTAATTATTTGGTATTTTTATATCTATTAAAAAATGAGATGGAGATTATATTTATAATTGGAATTGCTCAAGCAATTTTTTTCTGTTATTTATTATTGATGAAAAAGAATAACAAACTGGCAAACTATTTGCTAGCCTTCTTGTTACTCTCCATTAGTTTCTCATTGTTACTTAAGTATCTCTATGTAACAAACATAATTGAGCAGATGCCACATCTCATTGGTCTTGATTCCACTTTTCCATTTATTTATGCTCCGTTGGTTTATTTTTATGCAAGATTATTAACATCAAATAAGCCCGTTTTCAGACGAAAAGACAGCTTACACCTTATTCCATTTGCTTTATTTTTTATATATATCTTTTTTAGCTTTTATTTAAAAAGCGGTTCGTATAAATATGAATTTTTACAGAGTATACATAATGGAATTATTCCTCTTGATCTAAATATTGC